>JBGZJM010000172.1:0-7186 GCA_041848845.1 Petrimonas sp.
CGATCGATGATGCCGTGCGCCGCCTGTTTCCCGATGCCACGCGCATCGCCTGCAACCTGCCGGAGGTCACGTGCGCCACGTACAATCCCGACAATATCCATACGCCGGCCGAACTGGACGGCACCGACCTGGTGATATGCCGCGGTATCTTCGGCGTGTGTGAAAATGCAGCCGTATATTTTGAGCAGGAATACTTGCAACGCGGTATCTATTTCATTTCGGAATCTTTGCTGATGCTTCTTCCGAAAGATCAACTGGTCGATACCATGCACGATGCTTACAAACGTGTGCCGGATGAACATCCCGGAGAATTCAGGGGGTTCATGTCCGGCCCTTCAAAGACGGCAGATATCGAACAGTCGCTCGTCATGGGGGCACACGGCCCGCGTCAGGTTACGGTATTGCTCGTTTAATAAATTAACTCAACTTTCGCAAACATCAGTTATCAAATGTCAGTGCTAAAATATAAACTTGAGAAACTTAAATAAATTTATCATGAACATTTTATTATCTGTTTTTCCGATCCTGCTCTTGTTCGTACTGATGCTCGGGGTGAAGATGGCTGGACACAAGAGCGCATTCCTTACCCTTGTCGCAACATTGCTGATTGCATGGCTGGCCGCTCCCGCTCTCGGATTCGCACCGGAGACTTATACTCGGGGCGGGGTGCCGTGGGCTTTTGTGGAAGGCATTCTGAAAGCGACTTTCCCGATCCTGATCATCATCCTGATGGCTATTTACAGCTACAACACGCTGCTCGAAAGCGGAGAGATCGAAGTCATCAAAAAACAGTTCACCTCGCTCACGAACGATCGCGGAATCATTGTGCTTCTGCTGGTATGGGGTTTCGGAGGCCTCCTCGAAGGGATGGCCGGATTCGGAACCGCCGTTGCAATCCCCGCGGCCATTCTGATCGGTTTGGGGTTTAAGCCGGGATTCAGCGCTTTGGTATCGCTGATTGCCAACAGCGTGCCGACAGGCTTCGGGGCTGTAGGCGTTCCGGTAATTACGTTGGCCAACGAGGTCGCCCCTTCGGGCAGCGCAACACCCGAAGCTATTTGCGACATCGCATCAAAAGTCATCATACAGTTATCGCCCCTGATGATACTCATTCCGTTCGTTATCCTTACGCTCACCGACCGGTCGCCTAAGAAGATCATCAAGCACATCCTGTTTTCCCTGTGGGTAGGCAGTATCTCACTGGTAGTGCAATATCTCTGCGCAAAGTACCTGGGTGCTGAGACACCTGCCATACTCGGAAGTGTGGCAGCCATTTTAGCCATCGTCGTTTATGCGCGTCTTTTTTCCGGAGGAGAGAAAGCTGCCGAATCTTTGGTTGACGAGGAGCCCATAACCTTGTCGCGGGCATTGCGGGCATGGAGCGTGTACGGTTTCATCCTGTTCTTTATCGTCGTCAGCGGGCCTTTAGTGAAGCCGGTCAATGAGTTTCTCCGCACGCATCTTGTCAGTCGGGTACATTTGCCCATCTACGATGAAGGCAAATATTTCTCATTCGGATGGATATCGAATGCCGGGTTGATGCTTTTCCTCGGCACGTTTGTCGGCGGACTGATACAAGGTGTCCCCGCCCAAAAGCTGCTTGTCGTATTAGCCCGTACGGTGAAGAATCTGAATAAGACGGTCATTACCATCATGAGCCTCGTCTCCATCGCATCGGTGATGAACTATGCGGGAATGATCCTGGTAATCGCTTCGGCGCTTGCCTCCGCCACGGGTGCTTATTATCCGTTGTTCGTGCCGCTGATCGGAGCCATCGGCACGTTTGTCACGGGCAGTGACACCTCATCGAATATTCTGTTCGGCAAATTGCAGGCCAATGTGGCCGCCCAGCTTTCGTATCCCGATCCGAACTGGCTGGTCAGCGCCAATACCGCGGGAGCTACCGGAGGCAAGATCATCTCGCCGCAAAGTATTGCCATTGCGACAGCCTCGTGCGACATGCCGGGACGTGACGGAGAGATTCTCCGCAGCGCGCTTCCGTATGCAGCAGGCTATATTATCCTGACAGGGCTGATGGTTTACCTGGCTTGTTGATCAAGATGGCGCCACCTGTTAAAGAGATTTTTCCCTGACAAAAATGGGCATGGTATATAAAAAGGAAGCACAGGGGAGCTTCATGCGGGGTAGCTCTACCGGGCTTTCTTGGCATACGGACAATAAATATTCCAGATGAAACCACAGGTTTATCGGAATTGAAAATCTCATCACGGTTCTTTTACAATCTCCAAATCGGGGAGTTATTCAGCACTTATCACAAGCTTTCTCCAAAATCTTCCTTGAATCTGGCGATAAGCCTTTGTGGCCAATCGTTAACAGGCTCCAGCCCTCCCATAAAGAAACGAAGGACAGGCGGTTCGTAAACGAATTTTAATCCGCCGATAAGTTCACGGTTGTCGTTCAGCCAGGTAACCCGGTCGATAACGTATTTTATTTGTGATAGCGTGAACACGCGGCGTGGAACGGCAAGCCGGACCAACTCCATGTCGGCGTAGGTTTCGTTTCCGTATTCGTCGCGCTGGTTGGAAACCGAGCCGCGCTCCATTCCCCGGATTCCGGATATCAGGAACAGGGCGGCGGCAAGCGATCCGGCAGGATATTGCGTTTGAGGAATATGGGAACAGAATTCCATGGCGTTCACGTGGGCCCCGAGCACACCGGCGGGCTTCAGCATGGGTACGCCGTTTTTGTCCAGTTCATCCACCAGGTAGCGGATAAAGTCGGGACTTTGGCAAATCATGGTTTCATCCAACGTTTCGTATAACCCCACTGCCATAGATTCAATTTCACGTACCGATATGCCGCCGTAAGTCAAAAATCCTTCATAAAGGGGAACAAGTGCCTCGAGCTCCTTGTAAATCGCTTCGCTGTTGGTGCAGATGCCGCCACCGCGCGAAGAACTGAGCTTCCGTGCCGAAAAATAGACAATGTCCGCCAGATCGGTCATGGTTTTAAGAATATCGGCCATAGAAGTTTCCTTAAACTCTTCTTCCCGCAATTTCACCAGGTAGGCGTTTTCACCCAACAGGCTGGCGTCGAGCACCAGACGGATGTCGTATTTGTCGGCAATGGCCCTCACGTCGCGCAGGTTTTGAACCGAGAACGGTTGCCCGCCAATCAGGTTGGTGGAAGCTTCCATGCGGATAAACGGAACGTTTTTTGCCCCGTGCCGGACAATGTTCTCTTCCAGCTTTTCGATGTTCATGTTGCCTTTGAACGGATGATCGGAATTCATCACATACCCTTCGTCGTAAAGCAGTTCCACGATGCGGCCGCCACACTCGGTTATATGGGCCAAAGTAGTGGTAAAGTGATAGTTCATCGGAATCAGGCTTCCTTGCTTGATGTATGCTTTTGATAAAATATTTTCGGCAGCGCGGCCTTGATGAACCGGCAGGTAATGTTTTTTTCCCAGAACGTCTTCTACGGCTTTCTTTAACCGGTAAAAACTTTGTGATCCGGCATATGCATCATCTGCCTGCATCATCGCGGCCATCTGGTTGTCGCTCATGGCATTGGTTCCGCTGTCGGTAAGCATGTCCAGAAACACATCTTTCGTGTTTAGCCTGAAAGTGTTGAATCCGCCTTCTTCCAACGCTTCCAGCCGACGTTCAATAGGTACCAAATGTAGTTTCTGCACAACACGCACCTTGTGCAATTCCAACGGGATGTTCTCCCCGTTATAAAATTTAATTTCCTGCATGATAATTTGTTTATTTTGTTTTGTAAAGATAAAAGTCTGAATTTCTTTAATCGGTCAAAATCTAATGTAAAAAACTGTCGTTTTGATAATACGGTCTGCAAAGATATGTCAAATTATAAAATCATTGCCCATTATTCGAGTTTAATTTGAAAAACAGGATTCCCTGTAATTTTTTAATGATTATCCGCACTTATACCTAAATTCATTTCTATAGCTTATACAGGCTACCAGCAATCTTCCCAAGAGAGCTTCTCCAAAATATCTGCGATTAAACTTGTAACAGAATTCATCCAGGTAATTTTGTAAGAATTCGGGCTTGATGTCATGGAACGTATTTATCAACTGCCTCCTGGCATTGCTGATGGCGATATGAACCCGGGGCAAGACCTCGCCCACTTTCTCTTTGGGGATAACCTGAGAGTTATGCCTGGGAACGAAATTTTTTAGTTCCACATAAGAGGTAGAGTCATCGTATCAATCTCCCTGACATCCGCGGCCAACTCTTTAACCGTGTTGGTGATGGTTTCTTTGCTCAAATCATCTATCACCTTTATTTTCAAGTATCCGACCCTGCATGGTTTTTGCCCCCTTGCGGGCGATTCAACCATTTCACTTTCCGCCATAAGCAGCACTTTGCTTTTCTTTGGCTGCCACGTCCCCGTTTCAAGGGCTTGTCTTTTTCCGCTTCGGGTGTCTCTGTGGAAAAATAACCTTTACCCATGGCCTGACGAAATTTGTGAGCCATGTGCCAAATGGGATGGTAGCGATTATGACCCAATTGACGCTGAATCTCCTTGGCGGAAAAAGTTTTTTTCGTGGAAGTGGGCAAATGTATGGTTATGAACCGGTTACGAAAGGAAAGTTTAGTAAATATACGATATTCATAAATTTTAAAAGAGAAACAATTGTGTCTTTGAGTACCTTAATTACCTATAGAACAGTTGAGGTCTCGATTTTTATCGGAAGGCGTATAAAAAAATAATTTTTTTATGTAAGTTTGTCTCAAAATCTAAAAAATTGCGTGGCTATGAAAGTAGGATTATTTATTCCCTGTTATGTCAATGCCGTCTATCCGCATGTTGGTGTTGCGTGTTACAAATTGCTTACAAGTCTTGGGATAGATGTTGATTATCCTCTGGGGCAAACCTGCTGCGGGCAGCCGATGGCTAATGCCGGGTTCGAAGAAGATTCGTTAACACTGGTCAAACGGTTCGAAAAGCAGTTTAAAGAATACACCTATGTCGTAGGTCCGTCGGCCAGTTGCGTGGCTTTCGTCAAAGAGAACCATCCCCGTATTCTGGCCGAACACGGCGGACATGCCTGCAAAACGGGCAAACACATTTACGACATCACCGAGTTTCTTCACGATGTGGTGAAACCGGAGCGCTTCGCTTCTCATTTCCCGCATAAGGTAAGCTTGCACAATAGTTGTCACGGCGTACGGGAATTGCATCTCTCTTCCGCTTCGGAATTGACCGTATCTTATTACAACAAGATCCGCACCCTGCTCGAGAAAGTTCCCGGAATCACGGTAGTGGAGCCCGAACGCGTGGACGAATGCTGCGGCTTCGGCGGGATGTTCGCGGTCGAGGAACCTGAAGTATCGGCCTGTATGGGCCGTGACAAAGTAAAAGATCATATGGCTACCGGAGCCGAATATATCACCGGCGCCGACAGTTCCTGCCTGATGCACATGGGAGGCGTTATCGAACGCGAGCGCTACCCGATCCGTACCATCCATTATTTAGAAATTTTATCCGCACAGCTATGAGTACTGCACATGCCAAGGCCGCCAAAGCCTTTTTATCCGACAAAACAAATGCCGAATGGCACGACAAAACATTATACCTGGTGCGCATGAAGCGCGACCGTCTCTCGCATGCCATTCCCGAATGGGAAGAGCTCAGGCGTGCCGCGCGCGACATTAAACTTTACAGTAACTCTCATCTGCCGGAGCTGATCGAAGAATTCGAAAAGAATGCGACGTCCAACGGTTGTCACGTACATTACGCCAAAGACGCCGGAGAATACCGCTCGATCGTCGAAGGGATTCTGCGTGACCATGGCGCACATAAGCTGGTAAAAAGTAAATCGATGCTTTCGGAAGAGTGTCACCTGAACCCATGCCTGATCAAAAAAGGATACGAAGTCATCGAAAGCGACTTGGGAGAACGGATTCTCCAGCTTCTGGATGCCAATCCGAGCCATATCGTCATGCCGGCTATTCACCTTAAACGCGAAATCGTAGGTAAATTGTTTGAAGAAAAACTGGGTAGCGAAAAAGGGAATTTCGATCCCACCTATCTGACTCATCAGGCGCGCAGAGCGCTTCGCCAAGACTTCCTGAATGCCGATGCCGGCATGATCGGTGGCAATTTCGCCGTGGCCTCGACCGGCGAAGTGGTTGTCTGTACAAATGAAGGGAATGCCGATATGGGAATGTCGTGCCAGAAACTCAACATCTGTGCTTTCGGGATCGACAAGTTCATCCCCGACCTCGAGTCTCTGGGCGTCTTCACGCGCCTGCTTGCTCGCTCGGCGACGGGACAGCCCGTCACGACATACACCTCACACTTCGGACGTCCGCATACGGGAGGCGAACAGCATTTTATCATCGTGGACAACGGGCGCAGCAGGATACTGGGAATGCCCAGGCATCGCAAGATCATGAACTGCATCCGGTGCGGGGCATGCATGAACACTTGTCCGGTGTACCGTCGGAGCGGAGGATATTCCTATTCCTATTTTATTCCCGGCCCCATAGGCGTCAATCTCGGCATGCTTCATGACCCGGAAAAGCATAGCGGAAACGTTTCCGCCTGCTCGCTCTGCCTGTCGTGTTCGTACGTTTGCCCGGTCATGGTGGACCTCGGCGAACAGATTTACGCCTGGCGCCAGAAACTGGACGGATTCGGACAGGCCAATTCGCAGAAGAAAATGATGAGCAAGGGGATGCAATTCCTGATGGAGCGTCCATCACTGTTTCACGCTGCCCTGAAAATGGCGCCCATCGCCAACAAACTGCCTCGTTTTGCCCTGTACAACGGATTGAACGCTTGGGGTAAAGAAAGAGAAATGCCGCGCTTTGCCAAGCAGTCGTTCGAAGCATGGTGGAAACAGAATCATCAAAAGGAAAACAGTAAACAAGAATCGAAATGAACAGCAAGGATTTTATCATTCACAACCTGAAGAAAAACATCAAGGAACGTTTTCCGCGTCCCGGGATGAATATCCCGCATATCGTTTACCCCGACAAGCTCCGACAGTTTATCGAGATATCCGCCGGGGTGGGTGGTCGTGCGGAACTGCTCGGAGAAGGAGAATCGATCGATGATGCCGTGCGCCGCCTGTTTCCCGATGCCACGCGCATCGCCTGCAACCTGCCGGAGGTCACGTGCGCCACGTACAATCCCGACAATATCCATACGCCGGCCGAACTGGACGGCACCGACCTGGTGATATGCC
>JBGZJM010000173.1:0-3184 GCA_041848845.1 Petrimonas sp.
ATGAAAAGAAGAGACGCTATCAAAACAATTTTAGGTACTTCGTTACTGACGGTAACAGGTGCGGTAACTTTACTTTTAAATGGCTGTATCAAAGCCGGGCATAAAGCCCGGAAAAAATTCAGATTCGCATTTTTTACCGATGTCCACCTGCTGCGCAATAACGACCGGAATTCACGCATCGGTTTTCAACGCGCCCTTGATGATGTACTCCCCCGGGATGTTGATTTTATCCTTTTCGGGGGAGACAATATCGATGCCTACCGTCTTGAAGAAGCGGAGGCCGATGCATTGTACAAATGGTTCAAAGAGGAGGTGGACAAACGGGGAATAGAAGCCCGTTACACCATCGGTAACCACGATGCTTTCTATACGCCGGCCGACCGCGAGGCAGATCCGCACAGCTTCGAGCTGCACCGGAAATATTTCGGAGCGCTGCATTATTCCTTCGACCACAAAGGCGTTCATTTTATCGTACTGAACAGTGTCATTCAGGATGGCAACGGCTATAATGTGGGTGATGAACAGCGTCGCTGGTTGGAAGAAGATTTGAAAAAAACAGGAACTCAAACGCCGGTTGTGGTTTCCATGCACGTGCCCATACAGTCGTTATACTATCCGGCGGTAGAAGGAAAGATTGTTCCGACCGACATGATTACCGATTTTAAGCAGGTATGGGATATTCTGGAGCAGTATGATGTAAAAATGATTTTGCAGGGGCATCAGCATCTGCACGAAGAGTTGTTTGTGAAAGAGATGCGCTTCGTAACCGGAGGTGCCGTCTGCGGTAACTGGTGGGCGGCAGGCGATTTTTATAAGACCGATAAAGGATATCTGCTGATTGATGTGGATGAGAACAATGATTTTACCTGGGAATACATTGCTTTTGTAAAGGAAAAAGAAGGCAAGGAGCGATGGGAATATACACAGGGGACCTCCCAGTACAATAACGACTGATTTAAATCAAGATGAAACGATTGTATCTATTTATTTTATGGGGATTTACCATCCTCCTTTCACTCAACGCACAAGAGAAAAAGTATCCCGAACGTGCTCCCATGAAACCGGAAATGAGTGAGTACTGGCAACCGCAACCCACGGTGGTAACACCCGGGAGAATGTGTGAAGAAGTCTCTTCCGCTCCTTCCGATGCGGTGGTCTTGTTCGATGGAAAGGATCTTTCCCAATGGGAAAATTCCGAAGGCGGTGCGGCAGAATGGACGGTTCATGACGGCGTTGTTACGGTGAACAAAAGTGCCGGAGGCATTCAGACAAAACAAAAATTCAACGATTTTCAACTGCATCTTGAGTGGTGTGTTCCCGAGGGTATTCAGGGTGAGGGTCAGGCACGCGGCAACAGCGGTGTTTTCCTGCAAGGATTGTACGAAATTCAAATCCTCGATAGCTATCACAACGAAACCTACGTGAACGGACAAGCGGGAAGCATTTATAAACAGGCCCCACCGCTTGTAAATGCCATGCGAAAACCGGGTGAGTGGAACACATATGACATCATATACACCGCCCCCTCCTTTAAGAAAGACGGGACTTACCGTACACCGCCTCGTGTAACCGTGTTGCAAAACGGCATTTTGGTGCAAAATAATACGACGATTCTCGGGACAACCGAATACATCGGTTTCCCCAATGTGGTTGAACATGGCGCCGGTCCCATATACCTGCAAGCACACGGAGACCCCAGTATTCCCATCAGCTTTCGGAATATCTGGATCCGGGAATTGTAATGACGATATGAAACGGATGAGGCGCAAAATCGGTATGCCAGCGCCGTTATCGGAAATACCGCTGCGATTAAAACAATACAATAAATGAAAAATTTCGAAAAAGCATTCATTATCCTCTTTTTTTCAGGTATCCAATTTGTTGCGGGATATGCGCAAAAGAGTTTGCAAATAACCGATTTTGGAGCCAAACCCGATAGTTGGAACAATGCGGTACCGGCCATTAAAAAGGCCCTGGAATTTTGCCGGGGACAGGAAAACGTAATACTCAACTTTCCGAAAGGGAGATACGATCTGTGGTCATCCTTCCGGGAAGATAAATCTTCCGATACAGGTCTTTATATGAAAGACCTGAAAAATATTACAATTGAAGGGAACGGCTCGGAGCTGATATTCCACGGATGTATGTCGATAGCCCTGATTTATTCCTGCGAAAACATTACTTTTCAGAATTTCTCCGTCGATTGGGATCGTCCGTTTCTTTCACAAGCTCGAATTGTTCAGGCAACCGATGATCACTTGGATGTGTGGATTGATAAGACACTCTATCCATACCACATCGAAAACGACACGATAATGTTTACAGGAGAAGGATGGAAATTACCCGTTTCGGGACATCAAAACTTGTATGATAAAGATAAAAAGGAGATTGTTCCTCAAACAAGGGATCATCCGTTGAAAGATATCTTTCAACAACCGGCGCAAGAAATGGGTAACGGTGTCGTCAGATTTAAGGGAAAACCGGCGATGAAACCCGATCCCGGAACCTTCGTCTCCCTGAATCATGCATATTATCCGGCAGCAGGAATCAATATTCTGCACAGCAAAAACATGTTGCTCAAGAATTTGAAGATATATCATTCATTGGCTTGCGGAGTATATGGTGAATTGAGTGAAAACATTACGATGGACAATGTTTCGGTAACCGTGAATGAAGCAAAAGGAAGAGTCTTCAGCAGTCTTCACGATGCTTCTCATTTCAGGAACTGTAAAGGAATCATCAAAGTGGAAAACTGTTCGCATACGGGACAAGGCGATGATTTTATCAATGTGCACGGATGTAGTATTGTGATACAGGATATGGTTGATGCGAAAACCATTGAAGTGAATACCGACGGACGGTATGTGTTTCCGGGCGATGAAATATGGTTTCTTGACCGGGAAAAGGCACAAAGAGGAGAAGTCAGAACCGTTCAGGCGGTCGATCCCGTTTATCGTGACAATAAACAGATGGGTTACAGGATATCGTTCACTGCCGATTTACCCCGGGGAATAAAAGTTAAAGATTTTGTGGAAAATAAGACCTGGACGGCATCTCTTATACTTCGCAATTGTAATGTATTGAAAAAAAATCGTGCACGCGGAATCCTGGTAACGACTCCGAAAGAGGTAATAATTGAAAATAATTATTTCAATACGGCAGGAGCCGCCATACTCATTGAGGG
>JBGZJM010000174.1:0-5700 GCA_041848845.1 Petrimonas sp.
AATTACCCAAAGAGCTGCACGATAAATTCACGGAATTTTATGCTTTCTTATTGCTTCGCCAAGAAAAATACCGCGATGCCCTTCCGTTTCTTACGCAAGCCGTCAGGAACGAAAAAAGCGGAATCCGGAAAAGACGCCTGCAGTTTCTGCTCGGACAGGTATACGCGCATCTGGGCGAACGCGAAAAGGCGTACAACGCTTTTGAACAAATAAAGAGATTGAGCACCCCTTACGATGAGGTGGTCAACGCCCTGGTAGCCCAGTCGCAAGTAACCGCGGATGACGGGGCGATCATCGGCGAGTTGCGGAAGATGGCCGGAAACAAGAAGAACAGCGCTTACCTCGATCGGATCTATGCGGCTATCGGTGCCGTTTACTTGTCGCGGGGCAATGTCGAAAAAGCCATTGAGAACTACCTGCTTGCGGAGACGAAAAGTGTAAGGAACGGCCTTGAAAAGGCGTTGGCGCAAGTGGCTCTGGGCGATATTTACTTCGACCGCAAAGAGTTTTTGAAAGCGGAACCCCGGTATTCCCAGGCGTTGGGTGCTTTGCCCCGGAATAACGGAAATTATGCGCGGGTGGAGTTCCGGGCGGATGTGCTGGGTGAACTGCTCCCGCATATGGCGGCGCTTGCCAGACAGGACAGTTTGCGGCAACTGGCAGTCCCGCCGGATGATTCCGATAAGATTATCGAAGAAGCGTTGTTTTGTATGGGAAATATTGCGAAGGACAGGTTGGGGGATTTTGAGTTTGCCGTTGAGGTTTACAACCGCCACCTGACGGACTTTCCGGAAAGCATCCGGCGGAAAGAGGTCTATTACCGGCTCTACCTGATTTACCTGAGAACGGGAAACCGGGCAATGGCTCAAAGCTTCAGGAACAAACTGGTTTCGGAATTTCCCCAAAGTGAATATGCTGCGGCCATGAGCGACCCGGATTACGAACATGTGGTGCGCAACTATGCCCGGGTTCAGGATTCGCTTTACCAGCAGACATATCGGGCATACCGGCAAGGTCGGGCGGAAACGGTTCGCGAAAATTTCAAGCGGGCACAAAAGTTGTTTTTCAACGGAGACCTGATGCCGAAATTCATGTTGCTGAACGCTCTGTCGTTGGCACAATCGGGTAATCCGGAACGGTTGAATACCGCTTTAAACGAACTCGTTGAAAAACATCCTGGCACCGAGGAAACAACAATGGCTCAACAAATCCTGGCAGGCCTTTCGGAAGGGAAAACGCCGGCTGCGAATGCACAACCCTTTTCGGAAATCGATTGGGGAAGTCACGTTGTGGCAGGCAATATCGCCGATTCCGTCTGCTTTGAAACGGAGAAAAACCTTCCCCACAGTTTATTGCTTCTGTTCCCGCCAAACTCGCTCCGTAAAAATGAGTTGCTCTTTGCTGTTTCCGATTTCAATTTCTCCAATTTCCAGATCCGGTCTTTTCATACGGATTATACCTACGTCTCGCCGTACGAGGCGCTTCAGGTCAAACCGTTCCGTTCGTTTGAAGAGGCCGGCCGATACGTCAGCATGCTTGCGGGGGATTCCGTTTTCCGGCAAACCATCACCGCCGGCATCGTTCCGTTGGTTATTTCCGATAAAAACCTGGAAATTCTTCGGGGCGGAGAATCGCTGGAAAACTATATATCTTTCATTTACAATAAGTTAAATCATGATCTGCCTGACTCTATTCCGCTTATTGCTTCGGAAAAAATACCGGAGAAGGTTGCGGAAACAGAAAAAATCGTACCTTTGGAACCTGAAAAAACCGGAGAACCGGACGTTGTTTCAAAGGAGCCAACACCTGAACAATCCGAACGGCTGACCGACGAACAACGGCGGGAAGAATTGGAAAGAAAGGCGGAGGAAGCGCTCCGGCAAACCGATGACGTTTTCTCGAAAAGAGACAGGGAGAAGATATTGAAAGAGCGTGAACGTTCCCGCAAAGAGGCGATAAAACAACGTGAACGGGATTTGAAGCAAAGGGAAAAAGCCCGAAAAGAAATCCTGAAGCAACGCGAGCGCGAACGCAAGCAAAAATTGAAAGAGCAGGAGCGGTCGCACAAAGAAAAATTAAAAGAACGCAAATGAAGATAGTATTCGCCACCAACAACAAGCACAAACTCCATGAGATCCGAAAGATAACCGCCGGCAGCATGGAGATTTTAAGCCTTTCGGACATCCATTGCCACGAAGAAATGCCCGAGACGGGAACAACCCTCGAAGAGAATGCATTGATGAAAGCGCGGTTTATAAAGGATAAATTCGGCTTCGATTGCTTTGCCGATGATACCGGACTGGAAGTGGAGGCGCTGGGCGGAGCGCCCGGTGTTTATTCGTCGCGATATGCCGGCGAAGCTTGCGACCCGCAGGATAACATGGATAAGATTTTGCGCGAGTTGCAGGGAGAAAGGAATAGAAATGCCCGGTTCAGAACTGTTATTGCCCTGTTGTTGAATGGAGAGAGGCATTTCTTCGAAGGTGAAATAAAAGGTCGGATTATCGAAGAAAAACGCGGGACAGCCGGGTTCGGGTATGATCCGGTCTTTCTCCCCGACGGTTACGACCAAACATTTGCGGAACTGGGAGATGACGAAAAAAACAAAATCAGCCACCGGGCGCTGGCTACCCGCAAACTGGTGGAGTTTTTGGCCAACACGACAACCATCATTCGCACAGGCATTATCGGATACGGACTATCCGGAAGAGTTTTCCACGCACCGTTTGTAGATGTGGTGGACGGTTACGGACTCATCAAAATCAGTACACGTAAACCCGACAGTATCGGCATGATCAACAAGAGGTATCCATCAACGGTTGTTGTTCCTGACGGACAGGATATTATCGGTGATCCCGGTATCGATCTGGTTATCGTGACATCGCCCAATACCGACCATTTCCGTTGGGCAAAAGCAGCCTTGCTTGCGGGTAAGCATGTCCTGGTGGAAAAGCCGTTTACCGTGACGGTGGCCGAAGCCGACGAATTAATCGGGTTGGCGAAAAAACAGGGCAAGGTGCTAACCGTTTATCACAACCGCCGTTTCACCAGCGACACCAAAACGGTAAAGAAATTGCTCGACAGCGGATTGCTGGGTGAAGTGCGTGATTACGCGTCTCACTTCGACCGTTATCGCCCGGAGCCCCGTCCTTTTGGAGCCTGGCGGGAAAAACCGCTTCCCGGATCGGGCATTTTTTACGACCTGGGCGCGCACCTGATCGATCAGGCGCTTTGGTTTTTCGGGATGCCCCGGGCGGTTACCGCCGAAATAAATTCGCAACGCCCGTGGGCAAAAGCCGACGACCATTTCGATGTGAGGTTGCATTATCCTGCTTTTACCGCTACGTTGAAGTCGGGGATGCTTTGTAAAATTCCCGGCCCCACATATATGATTCACGGTACAAACGGTTCGTTTGTAAAACAGGGACTCGACGTGCAGGAGGCCACCCTTGATGGCGGTGCTGTTCCCGAAGGAAAAAACTGGGGACGCGAACCCGAGGAAATCTGGGGCACAATAAATGCCGAATACAAAGGCGTTAAAATTCAGGGAAAACTGGAAAGCGAGCCCGGCGATTACCGCGACTATTTCATCAACCTGCGCGAGGCGATTCACGGAAATGCCGAACTAGCCGTAAAACCCGAAGAGGCGCGCGACGTAATCCAGGTGATCGAACTCGCTTTTCAGAGCCACCGCGAGAAGAGAACCGTAACCGTTAAGCAGGGCCCATCTCACCACGCGACGCCGTAATACCGGGTAATCCGCCTTTTCCGGGTTACTTCTTCTCTTGTTCCGGGGTTTCGGGGGCGATTTCTTCCACCTCCATTTTTAGTTTCGAGAAGGAGCTTTTCAACTTTTCGCTCGACGTTTTGTCTTTCCGGTAAGTGATTTTCACCGAATTTTTCTTCCGGTCGATGTTAAACGCCGTGACGCCTTTTTCAAAGGGGATGTTGTTGTTGATTTTCTTCACGCAGTTGTCGCAGAGCGTTTCGCTGGTGACCAGAAACTCCACGGTCTCCTTGTTGTCGCTCCTTTTCTCTTTTTTCTGGGCAAAAGCCGCACTCGAAAGCCCGATACAGGCAATCAGAATAAACAGTAACTTTTTCATGTTTTGCGTTGTTAATGGTGAGTTATAAGCCCCCTCCCTGCCTCCCCCAAAGGGTGAGGAAGCGACCGGGCGATTTTTTAATTCTTCATTCTTCACTCTTCATCTCCTCAGTATTAATACCTGGGAATATTGAACCTTAAACCGGCATAGATTTTCCGTCCGTGCACGGGTCCCCAGACCATGGTAGCGTCGAAATTGTCGCTTTGCGGGTTGGCGGCATCGATGATGGGATGCTGTTGGCGAAAATCGAACAGGTTTTCCGCACCCACGTAAATGGACAAGTTGCGGAAAAACCGCGTGATCTGGGCATTTACCACCGTGAACGGGTCGAAGCGTTCTTCCCACAGCGGGTTGGCGGCATCGGGGGTGGGCATCCGTCCGCCGCCGTTGAACTGTCCGGTCAGGTCGAACTGCCATTTGCGCAGCGGCGTTTGATAGGAGGCGGTAACCAGCCCTTTGTAATCGTTCATCAACGGCTTGGAGAGGAAGCGCGTTTCTCCCGTTTTCGGGTTTTTGTAGTCCGACATCGAGCGTGTGTGGCGGTAGGCTGCCGTGAACGTAAATCCTTCGAAAAACGGGTAGCTCACCTCTATCTGGGCGCTGTTTGAATAGGATTTTCCGCCGTCGAGGTTGTAGAAACTGATGACGTGCGGGTCGCTGTCCGCATCCACCACCACCTGGCAGATAAAGCGGGTGTGGTAATATTCGCCGATAACCGTCAACTCCTTACCGGCAATGGGGAGGTAGAGGGTGGCGTTGACGCCCGTGTTCCACGCCTCTTCTTGTTCCAGGTTGCCGGCGATGTTTATTTGGCGCGAGCTGGCCAGCAGAAAGTTGTTTTCGGCCAGCACGTGGGCGGTGCGGAACCCTTTTCCGATGGAGCCGCGCAGGTGCAACCACTCCGCAGGGTTATACTTGAGGTGCATCCTCGGCGTGACAAAGAGACCGTAGAGGGAGCTGTGATCGACCCGTATTCCGGCGAGCGCGACGAATTTGTCGTTCACATTCAGCGTATATTGGGCATATACCCCCGGAACGGCTTCGCGCCTGTCGGTTCCGTTTTTCAGCAACGTTTCGTTAAACTCGTCGTAGTTCAGGCTCACCCCGGTGCTCAGGTTGTGCGTCCTGGAGAAATCCTTTTCGTACATGAAGCTCAGGTAGAGGTTCTTCTGGAGGGCGTCGTAATCGGTTTTGTGGTACATCGATTTCTGTTCGTGGAACGATGCCGAGCCGATCAGGGCGATGCTCTCCGCCAGCTCGTCGGCGCTAAAGACGTACGCCTGCTTGGTGTAAACTTCTCCCCGGTTGGTTTTCAGCAAGATGGTGTAGGGGTCGGCAACGGAGTGGTGCTGCGTATCCTGCCCGCTTTCGCGGTTTTCGTTGATGTACCTCAAGCCGTATTGGGCCAGGTATTTCCCCACGGAGTGGTTCCACCGGTTCATCACGTTGAACTGTTGCAGCTTGGGATAATCCAGGAAGCCGTCTTCGTTCACGTCGTGCGCCTGCCTGTCGTTGGAATAGTGGAGAAACAGGCCGGTTTTCAGCTTGTCGTTGAGATGAAAACTCGCATCGGTATTGGCTTCCATGCGCATGG
>JBGZJM010000175.1:0-7107 GCA_041848845.1 Petrimonas sp.
ATAAAAATCGCATTAGAACTTGATCCTCGAATAGCTGTCCGCAAATTCGAGGCATTATATCCCGACGAGCTTCAAGAGTCATTGTGGCTTGAGGAAGTACCTCTTTCCAACCGCACCCCGGTCGATGCTGTCGTACGGGGTATTGACCTCAACGACCATATGACGGGAAACCGTACGCCTTATATCTCGCTGAAAGGATCATTAAGGCATGTATATGCTTACCACAAAACAGCGGAAGGAATAGATCCGGGAACCTTGAAAGAGATAACGGATGAGTGCGAGGTGGTCTTTTCTTCGAGCGACTCGGTGGTGGTCCGTCTTCCCGAAAGCAAGGGATATAAACCGGAACATGCTTGCGTGATGGTCACATATACACATCTCGCACCGGATGTTTTTGCCCCGCATTTGATGGAGTTCACACGCACCATCGTTCGATCCTACTCGGATATGCCCTTGGCAGGTGCTATGCGGGACGAGTGGGGATTTCCCCCCAGTTTCCCCGCTGACAGAATGACTTCGGGAAAACATTTCTGGTATTCCTCACATTATGCAGTTGCATATGCTGAAAAAACCGGAGGAAGAGAATTATTAAAGGACTGTTTGCTGATGTTTGCAGGCATACAAGGGAAAGAGCAGGAAAGAAACCTGGCAATTAATCACTATATGGAGTTAAATTGGCAACAAAATAAAATCCTGGAAGATGATTTTTACCAAACAGTAAAAGAGGTTTTTGGAGTGAATGCCGCTGTGGTTACCCACCCCACCTGGTACCCGTATCCCAATCGCATGGAAAGCAAGAAAAACGGTTTATTCTGGTGGGTGGCGAGACGCGACTGGGCACAAACAGACGAAATAACTCCATTTGGCGTACGTACTGCTCTTTCAAAGAAATGGAACAGTCCGTTCTGGTATAATCAGTATTATTCGACTGATCAAATCAACTATGTCGATGAGATCTGGAGTTCTGCGCTTGCCGGCGGCAGAATCAATTACCATCCCCTGTACCCTAGTAAAATAAAGCGTTTGGAAAAACACAGACAACTTTTTGCCGATAACTTGATACAGGCAGAGAGTAAAGTCAGGTTGTTAAATTTCATCAGTAAAAGCCCCATAGATTGCCCGGTTGCTGTCATATTCGGCCATGCAGCTACGATGAACAGAACGATTCCGGCATTCGAAGACGTCGGGATGGAATTGGTAAACCAACTATGGCAAATGGGTATTTTCACGGATTTAATTCCCTCAAGTGAAATAGAGAGCGGCAGTTTGTACATTGATGAAAAGGGATGGATAAGATACGGGGCGCAACGATATGCGGCAGTTATACTTTACAATCCCGAATTTGAAAAAACATCTACCGTAAACTTCTTCAACCGGGCTTCTCAGGGACGAAGTAAACTCTTCCGTGTTGGAGACTGGACAATGGATTTTGACGGTAACTGCTTTGAGGGCAATACCGCTTTACCGAAACAAATGATTGCCGGTAAATCCACAGACATGATATGCTCGGCAATAAAAAGACAATTGAAAAAACAGAAGATCGATCTTCAGACTCCGGCAACTCGCACAATAACGGAATTTGGGCACATTTCCAATGCCCCTCCTGTCCAGGGTATTGCACGTTTAATTGACGGAACGTTGATCCAAGTTGCAAAAAAAAATAATCCCGCAGGCGAGGTAATCCGTTCCAGTAAAAAAATGGGAAAACACACCGTAACTTTTGACGCAGTGGGGATTACCGCCGTCCGCCTCGATAAAGACGGACGGGTGGAGGCATTGGCAGCAGGCGGATTGAAACATTTTAAAACCGGGGACTTTGTCGTCGATCTGGAACAGCGTACCGATCTGGCATTATGGAAAAACGAAAAGGGAGAGTTCGAAGGAATCATTCAGGGGGATGAACGTGAAATCCCCGAACGGTTATTGGCTATAACAAATAACTGGAAAGTGTTAAGGATTCCGGTTCCACTCGAGAAATAAGAAATACGACACAAATCGCGGAAAAAACAAATGAGTCACATCCTGTAGTTCCACGCACGTTGCGAATATTTCTCCCGTTGCAATGTTTCGATAGCTTCCACCTCATCCGGGGAGAGTGTGGTTAGTGCGGCAATGTTAAAATAATTCATCGTTCCATCCATAAACCGCCTTACAAATTCCCGGAAAGAAAAGGGGTTCCTTTCTTCTTCTCTCAAAAAAGAACGTATGTTTTTCACCGGGCTGGGAACCGAAGCCGTTGCCTTGGCTATCAGGTTTCTTTTTTCCGGATTGAGTGAACGCCTCAAGTGTTCCAGATTGCTTTCGTAAAGCAACGTTCCGTGGTGCAATTCACGGCCTTTTGACACGTGCGATGCGGTACCCGAAACCTTGTATCCGCCGGGCAACCACAAGTCTTTTCGCTTTCCGGTTTCAACGGGAATATCCAGCTGCTGAAGCACGTGTACTACCGGCAAAAGAAAATCGGCGCTGAGCGGCATCTCTTTCTTATCGGATATAAAGGCGTAGTTCAGGTTCCCGGAATCGTGATAGACCGCTCCCCCGCCCGATAGGCGACGGACAATGCGTATATCGTTATCGATGCAAAAATCCATGTCCACTTCGTTCGCCACCGCCTGGTTGTAGCCGACAATGACACTTGCATGGTTTACATACAGAAAGACATACTCTTCCCGCGCAGAAAAAAAATATTCTTCCGCAGCCAGGTTAAAAGCCGGTGCGGTTGAAGGAGAAAAAACAAGTCTCGTATTCGAATTGAACCTATCCAACGTTAAAGGCGATACGAAGGTCATCAATCTCCTTGTCTCCAATAGGTTTCAACGGTCCGATATCGGAAGCCATCACGAGAGAATTGGCCGAAAATTCGGCAACTTCCAGGTAATCGAAAGTGTTGAGCAATTTATCCCCTGTAACAAAAACACTGTCGTTTTCCACCAAAATCACCCTGTTCTTACGAAACAGTTGCGCCACACCGTCAATCTCGTTATAAATCAGTCCGAACGGAATGGAAGGCACATCCTGCAGGAAGATCCAACTTTCGGGGATGGTACGTACGTCGAACTTGCTCCCGCTCACGGCATGCGCCATCAGGTTGATGGGTTGAGTGCAGATAATGGAATTGATGTGCGGATTGAGCTGATAAATCCGTTGATGAAGCGCTACCGAACGGCTGGGCGTTTTTCCCGCTTCAGCCATTCCGTTTTTGATCTGTACAATATCGCTCGGTAAGATATCCCAACGGGCAACATCGCGGGGCGTTATTAAAAAGTCATCGTTACGCCACCGGACACTCACCGTTCCGTATGTGGATATCATCAAACCCTGGTCGCATGACCGGCGAATGATACTGACCATTTCGGTACGCAGAGCACGTTCATCGGACGGATATTCCACGTCCATAAAGTGTGAAATATTCTTCGGGATGTGGTTCACATAGCTTGCCACCTGTTCGTCGGAAAGATATTTTACGTCGCCGAGTTTACCCGCGTTCACAATGGTGCGGCAGCAAAACTCCAGGGTTTCAAACCGCTGATAAGCGTCCATCATGTCGGTCCCGCCCAGCACAACACCGTGATTTTCCATAATCACCGCCCGGAACCGCCTGTCCTGGAACACGCCGGCAATTTTTTCCCCGAGGTCTTCACTCCCGGGTGTGCCGTAAGGTGCAAAACCGATATCGCCACAGACATTATGTGCCTGCGGAACAATCTTGGTATCGGGCACAGTGCCGGCGATGCTGAAAGCGACCAGGGCCGGCGGATGAGCATGAATGATTGCCGTTATATCCGGACGGGACTCGTAGATCGCCCTGTGAAAGGGATATTCCGAAGACGGTTTGTGAAGGCCAACGACGGTTCCATCTTTTTTCACACACATAATGTCCTGGGTAGTCAGGTTTCCCTTATCCACGCCCGAGGGTGTGATCCAGATATCTCCGTTATCATCCCGGATGGAAATATTTCCACCGGAAGTGGTGGTCATTCCGCTTCGGTAAATTCGTCCGATGATAACGTTGATCTGCTCCACCGGATGCATTAAGTGAATGTCTAATTGTTTCATATTATAAGCCCCTCCAAACCTCCCCAAAGGGAGGCTTACAGCGGGGTAGCTGTCATCAAATGATCTTAAAAATAATCAAGGATTACCTAAATCCCCCTCGGGGGGATTTAGGGAGCCTTATTCTCCAACAAATATGCTTCCGCCTCGACGCTCCACAACCCGTTGTGGCGGTCACAAATCTCTGCTAATTTTTTAAAAAATTCATCGGTTTCACCCAATTTCGCAAAATCGGAAATGGGTGTCAGGGGCATTTCCAGATGCGTATAAATCAATTTCTTCCCACCGGGAATATGGGGTAAATTATTCGTTGCATCGGGCACCGCATTTAATCCGCCGACATGCGTTACCAAACCGGCCGGATCGAGGGTTTCACCCATCATCTTCAATGCCTGCGCAATATCGCTTGTATTTCCTGCATTAGTGCCAACTACATGGGTATAGGCATAATGAACGTTATAAAAATTGAACTCCGCTTTGAAAGCAGGGTCACTCGGCCCGGCAAAGAAATTCAAACAGCCGTCGAAAGCCAGAATATCATCGCCCTGCTCAACAACCTGCCGGACAGGCGCAAAAACGAACACATCATCAAAACCCGTTCCTCCGGCGATTACTTTCAATTCTTCCACCGGATTTTCCATGTTTCCGGTATTCACGTAGCGTAACTCTATCCCTCGGGAAGCGGCAAAATCAACGGTATAAATCGATGCGGCACGATCGAGCCGTTCCTGATTAATATCGGTAACTATCAAAAGAGATGGTTTCAAATCATCACGGTGAAGCACGTAATTAACCGCGGCAAGCCCCATCGGGCCTACACCGGCCAAAATGGCCATTTTCCCGCCGTTCTTGATTCCCATTTTATGAACATAGCTTCCGGGCGTAGTGTGGTAATTGGCATGCATGGCCGCAATAACACACGAAAGCGGTTCGGCCAGCGATGCCGGATAATACCCTTCCCCGTGATACGTGAGCAGGCAGTTCATTTCCATCACTTCGTTGGGTATAATAACATACGTGGCATCGCCCCCGATATAGGGGTAACTGTAACCGGGAGCGCTCAGAACGCCAACAGGCCCGTTTTCATAATACAAGGCCGGCTGAATGGAGAATTTATCCCCTGCCTTGAACTTATGCGCCCACTTGCTGCCGACCTCCAGCAATTCTCCGGCAAACTCATGACCGATGATGATGGGATTTTCGGCCACATTATCGGGGATCCTTTTGTGTTCCTCTCCTTGCGAAGATGCCTTGTAAGACGACATACACAACGAATCGGAAACTACTTTTGCCAGTATCTCGTCGTCCTTAATGGCTGGCAATTCAAACTCTTCCAGCCTGAGATCTTTTTTGCCGTAAAGGCGGACTGCTCTTGTTTTCATTTTTTGATGGATTGTTTTATTTACAGTTTTGAGTATTCAACGTTGATAAAATCCGCGAGTTTTTCTTTCGACGGTAGTTGCAACAGATATTTCGAAACAAATATTTCGCGGTCGCTGTCGGCCGTTGCATATTCAACCAACGCATTGTTTTTATTGGTTACGAGCAAAATCCCGACGGGCGGATTATCGTCGGCACGCATCATCTCTTTCCGATAATAATTTACATAGGTTTTCAGTTGTCCGAAGTGTTCGTGCGAAAATTCATCTACTTTCAATTCTACAAGCACGTGGCATTTTAAAATCCGGTGGTAAAAAACCAGATCGCAAAAGAAGTACTCATCGCCGATTATTATCCGTTTCTGGCGCGCCTCAAAACAGAATCCGTGCCCGAGTTCCATCAGGAATTCTTCCAAATGTTCAACCAGTGCCTTTTCCAAATCGCTTTCATAAACCACATCTTTTGCTTTCATTCCTAAAAATTCAAACGTGAATGGCGATTTGATAATATCCGACATATTGGAAACACTTGCCTTTTCTTGAACAATTGCGTTCAGTTTTTCGGGTTTTCGGCTCATTGCGCTTCGCTCATAATAAAGCGTATCGATTTGTCGCTTCAGTTCACGAACGCTCCACGTACCTTTGATACATTCGGTTTCGTAGAAGTGGCGTTTTTGCGGGTCGTCGATGGGAAGCAAAAGGGATAGGTGTGTGAATGAAAGTCCGTGAACTATTTTTTCCACTTTTCCCAATTTGGCAATCACCGTCTGCCCAACTTCCGCGGCATCGTTTTTTAAAGATTGCAATTGGGCAGACGCTGTCCGGATAGCTATATCTTCCTTATTATTTGTTAGTTGTAATTTGGCAATCGGTGATTGCCAAATCTTGCCAATGTGTTTTTTTATGAATTGCGGTATATAAACTGATATTTCGGGATAGACCAAATAAAATTGGCGATATAAACATAAATTCCTATACGATAATCCGTCTTCATTCAAATTTTCGGCAAGATTTTGCAGGAGTTTCGCACCGTATCTGGCTCGGTCTTCTCCATTTTGCTCAAATTCAACAATATAAAATCCAACCAACCAATTGCGTACCGTAAGGTGTGAATTGATTGCAGAAACTGCACTTTGCCGAAGACTATCGGAAATTTGCCGTATATTCAACCGTAATTCATTGAATTTCATAATTTTATAAAAATTCGTCAGACTTTGAGCGGTCAGATGCATTCGGAGCTCAAAACTCATTACTCAAAACTAACTCAACATCACCTGCCCACCCGTAATCGGCAATGCCTGTCCGGTTTCGCCGCATTGCTCCATCAGATACAGTACCCCTTTGGTAACATCCCCGGGTGTGCACCCTTTCCGCATCGGCACCTGTGCCAGGTAGAACGCCTTCACATCGTCAACAGTTTTGGCGCCGGGGACTTTTCCCGCATTCAGGTATTGCACGAACAACCCGTTTTCGGGATCACTCCAGAGCGGGCCTTCGTAGTAATTGCCGGGACAGACCGAATTGACTTTTATCCGGAAGGGAGCCAGTTCCAACGCGAACGACTGTGTGAGCCCGATACCTCCGAACTTTCCGCCAGCGTAAGCAAAGTTGGCCTTGCTTCCGCGGAGTCCCGATTTTGAATTGATTTGAATGATATCGGCAAAATAATCGTCCG
>JBGZJM010000176.1:0-4546 GCA_041848845.1 Petrimonas sp.
CCCTTCCTCTCGCCCGACGGCGTTATTGTGACGGCTACGGAACCGTATGTGAATATTGGCAATTATCCCGACGAAAAGGAACTGCTCGAAACCATTGCCGGTTCAGCGAACCACGTTTTCGTAAATGCCGGCTCGTTGGCTAAGGAAGCCGGAAGCGCCAAATCCTACAACGTGGTTATGCTGGGAGCCGCCGCGCCTTATCTGGAAATAGCAGCAGAAGAACTGGAAAAAGCCATCGGGATGTTTTTCAGCCGAAAAGGAAAAGAGATGGTGGACCTGAACATAAAAGCCTTCCGCCTTGGAAGGGTAAACACATTGAACGAGCAAAAATGATTTGGAACCCCGAAATTGAATGTGCCGACAGGCAAAAGTTGCACGAACTGCAGAGCATACGGCTGCGGGAGATGGTGAAACGTGTCTATGAAAACGTGCCCGCTTACCGTAAAAAATTACAGGAAAAAGGCATTGAACCCGGCGATATTAAAAGCGTGGACCAGTTGAAGCACCTGCCTTTTACCACCAAGACCGATCTTCGCGATAACTATCCGTTCGGATTTTTCACGTTGCCGCAAACCGATGTGGTGCGTATTCATGCATCGAGCGGAACAACGGGAAAGCCCACGGTGGTGGGATATACGCACCGGGATCTGGAGATCTGGTCGGAGGTGGTTGCCCGAAGCCTTACCATGGCCGGAGTCGACAAAGGCGACACCATACAGGTTGCTTACGGCTACGGGCCGTTTACCGGAGGGCTTGGACTGCATTACGGCGCCGAGAAAGTGGGGGCGACGGTTATTCCGATTTCTACCGGCAACACCAGGAAACAGCTTCAGTTCATGACCGATTTCCGCGCTACCGTCATCGCCTGTACGCCCTCTTATGCCGCCCATCTGGGGGAAAGCATCCTTAAGGAAGGCATATCTCCGGAAAAGGTGAAACTGCGCGCGGGTGTTTTCGGGGCGGAGCCGTGGACAAACGAAATGCGTACTCAGATTGAAAACCTGCTCGGCATAAAAGCGTACGACATATACGGATTGAGCGAAATCATCGGCCCGGGAGTGTCCATGGAATGTGAATGCCAGCATGGGAACCACATTTTCGAAGACCATTTTATCCCCGAGATTATCGACCCGGAGACATTGGAAACACTTCCCTACGGTGAAGTCGGCGAGCTCGTCTTCACTACCGTGACCAAGGAAGCGATGCCGCTCTTGCGCTACCGTACAAGAGACCTTACCCGGTTGTTTGCCGACAGATGCGATTGCGGCCGGACGCTTGTGAGAATGGGAAAATGCCTCGGACGGTCGGACGACATGCTCATCATCCGCGGAGTGAACGTGTTCCCGTCGCAAGTGGAATCGGTTCTGCTTGAGATGGAGGAAGCATCGCCGCATTATCAGCTAGTTATCGACCGGGAAAACAACCTGGACACCATGGAGATACGGGTGGAAATCAACGAGCGGTTCTGGTCCGACAGTATTCGTGAACTGGAAGGTATCCGCCGACGCATAGACCACAACATCAAAAGCCTGCTGGGGATCGGTGCTACCATCAAGCTGGTGGAACCGCACAGCATGGAACGCTCGGAAGGAAAAGCCCGCCGGATTATCGATAACAGGCATATATGACTTTAAACTTTTAATCTATGATTATCAAACAATTATCTGTATTTTTGGAAGACCGGTCGGGACGGCTTACCGATCTCACTCAGATACTGGCAGAACGCAAGATCAATATCACAGCCCTGAGCCTGGCCGAGACGGCCGATTACGGCATCGTAAGAATGGTGGTGGGGAAGCCCGGCGCCGCGGAGAAGTTCCTTCGTGAAGCCGGATTCTCGGTGCGCCTGACCGATGTGGTCTGCGTGAATATGCCCGACCGGCCCGGGGCATTGCATGAGGTGCTCAAGATATTGGCCGACAACGCGATCAATGTGGATTATATGTATGCATTTTCGAATAAGGAGGTGGCTTTGGCCGTTATCCGGGCGGCGAATATCGGTCAGGTGATCGAAGTGTTGCGGAAAAACAAGATGCAACTGCTTCGTCAGAGCGATATTTATCAACTTTAATAAAAGAGTCCGGCATCTGACATCTAATAAATTATAATATTATGACAAGATTTGCACACGGTGTTTCCGCTTTACGTTCGTCGGAAATCAGGGACCTGATGAGCCTTGCGACTTCTCCCGACATTATCTCTTTTTCTGGTGGAATGCCGGGTAACGAACTTTTCCCGTTGGATAGGATCGATCATATTTATCGGTCGCTGACCGAAAAAGAGAAACAGGTTGCCATGCAGTACGGGCCTACCAACGGGTTGCCGACGTTGCTGGAGTCCCTTTCTCAATACCTTGAAAAAAAAGGATTGCCGGTCGGGAAAAATCGTTTGATGATGACTACGGGATCACTTCAGGCGATCAACATCCTGGCAAAAGCCTTTGTGGATCCGGGCGATGCGGTTCTGGTTGAAACGCCTTCTTTTATCGGGGCATTATCTGCATTTCGATCGTATGAGGCCAATCTTGTTTCTGTTCCTCTCCGGGGAGATGGTATTGATATGGACGCGTTAAGAATGACGTTGAATACCATCCGTCAGAAGCCGAAATTCCTCTATTTTGCCCCTAATTTCCACAATCCGGCAGGTATCATTTATTCGGAAGAAGTGAAGCGGAGGATGATTGAGTTGCTGAAAGACCGGGACATCCCGCTTATCGAAGACGATGTTTACAGCGATCTGTACTTCTACGAGGAGGATGTGCCGAAAATGACAAACATAAAAACGATGGATCCCGAGGGCATCGATGTCTGCTTTACGGGTTCGTTTTCCAAGATTCTCGGCCCCGGCTTGCGTCTGGGATGGATGCTTGTGCCGGAACATATTTACAAAAAGTGTGAATTGATCAAACAATCCATGGATGCCTGCTCGCCCAGTTTTTCACAGGTGATGGCCGATAAGTTCATCCGCAACGGTTATATTTATGAATATACCGGGAAGGTGCGGCTGGAGTATAAAAAACGCGGGCTGGCCATGATTGAGGCGCTGGAAACGTATTTGCCCGGTTACGTCTCGTTCGAAAAACCACGCGGAGGGTTTTACATCTGGCTTCACCTGCCCCAAGGAACCGACAGTTCGCTGATCTTGAAAAAAGCCATCGAAAAAGGAGTGGTTTTCGTTACCGGAAAAACATTCGATCCCGACGGGGTAAAAAACGATTGCATACGTGTGTCGTTTTGCAATACGGCCGCAGAGGTTATCCGGAAAGGAATTCCCGTCGTTGCCGAAGCGATCCGGGAGGTTTGCGGGTGAATTCCCTCCCGTGTCTGACGCGTTAACGCGGAGGCTTTACGCCCCTGTCGGGATAGGTTCTTCATCGATAATGAAATCGATGGGAAGCAGGCATTTCACGTTCACTTTTTCACCGTTGTTTTCGCCCGGAATCCATTTGGACATCAGGCTGAGCACACGAATCGCCTCGTTGTCGAGCTGGGAATGCAACCCCTGAACCACTTCGATATTGGATATGGAGCCGTCGGCGGCCACGATGAAAGAACAGAGGATCCGGCCCTCAATTCCCTGTTGTCGGGCTTCCTTGGGATACCGGAGCTGGTGGGCGATGAATCCGGCCAGCTCTTTTTCTCCGTACGGATACTGCGGCATCTTGTCCACGATGGAAAAGACTTCGGAGTTGGCGATTTCCGGGTTGGTCTTACCGATGGCGTTGGCGGAGTTTGTCGTGTTGCGTGCTACCGCCTTCGCGTTTTTGTTCAGCCGGAAGTACATGGGCACATAGCTCTTGGAGCGGACAACCTGTTCCTTGTATTTGGCGGGACGCCAGGGCGGCATGGCTTGCAAGATGCGCAAGGCCTCCTTGTCGAGTGACGAGTCCGCACGGTGAATCAGGTCGAAATTGGTCAGTGTGCCGTCTTTCTCAACCACAAACGTATAAACGACCAGTCCTTGTACATTCCGCTCAACGGCATCGGCGGGATAGCGGAGATTTCCGGATATGAACTTGTTCATTTCGCCCGGTCCTCCGGTGTAAATGGGAGGGATGTCCGGATTTTCGATTATTTTCCCTTCGTAAACGGGAGGTGGTTGTTTTTTATCGTTTCCGGATGCGAAAGCAGAAATGGCTGTCAGGCATAAAACCGATAAAGATAAGAGTAATGGTTTGAAGTTCATTTATTTGCAGATGTTGTTTTGACTTTTTATTCGAGGAGCAAAGATACGAAAAATCTCGACGTTTTTAAAAGGTCTTTTTGACATTAACAAAATTATTCTTAGTTTTGCCATGGTTTTTCATCATCGTGGTAATTCTGTTTTAAAATTTTCCACGAAAAAAGCGGCCGGCTACGGAAGTGAAGCGCCTTTTGCCGGCTGCTTGCTTTTTATGCCGATTTACCCTTCCTGCATCTTATGGATAGACGACCGTTTTTTTGACAACATGTTTTTGAGGTTGTCCTGAAAATAACTTATTTTCACAACAAATTCCGATAAAACACGAGCGCTATGAAAACCGGTATTCCGCCCCACTTGTAATCTC
>JBGZJM010000177.1:0-4812 GCA_041848845.1 Petrimonas sp.
AAAAACTTCACGATAAATACATCAAAAGAATTGATGACAAGTTCGCCGAAAAGGAAAAGGAAATACTTACCGTATAAATGGCGATGAGCGGGGAGGGAAGCAAGAGGGGGCTGGTAATCAGGAATACGGGCAATAACTATCTGGTAAGGACGGAAGAAGGGACGGACATGTCGTGTCTGGCAAAAGGGAATTTCCGTCTTAAGGGTATCCGGAGCACGAGCCCGGTGGTCGTGGGAGATAGGGTGAAAATGGATATAAATCCCGACGGGACTGCATATATTACCGAGATTGAAGACCGTAAAAATTATATTGTCCGCAGGGCGTCCAACCTTTCCAAACACTCGCACATTCTTGCTGCCAACATTGATCTGGCCCTTCTCTGCATAACTGTACGTTATCCGGAAACGACCACCGTGTTTATCGATCGCTTTCTGGTTACCGCAGAGGCATACGGCGTTCCTGTTGTTCTCGTTTTCAACAAAACGGATATCTGCGACAGCGATGACAGGCGGTACGTGGACGGGTTAGTTCACTTGTATTCAACCATCGGGTATACATGCATCAAGACCTCGGTGCTGACGGGAGAGGGAATGAATGAAGTACGTGAGCTCGTTTGTGGAAAGATTGCATTGCTTGCCGGACATTCCGGCGTGGGAAAATCAAGTATCGTAAACACGCTGCAAAATGACGCGACGCAAAAAGTAGGAAAGATATCGGACTACCACAGCAAAGGGATGCATACCACCACTTTTTCGGAAATGATTGAACTTGAAAGGGGAGGTTTCGTTATCGACACTCCGGGAATCAAGGGCTTCGGAACCATCGACATGACAACGGCTGAGGTTTCTCACTATTTTCCCGAGATTTTCAGGATTTCGTCGAAATGCAGGTTTTATAACTGCCTGCACCTGAATGAACCCGGCTGCGCCGTGATAAAAGCGTTGGAAAACCAGTACATCAGTCAGAGCCGGTATCAGTCTTATTTGAATATCCTGGAGGATGCGAACGGAGAAAAATACCGGTGAATATCAATCGAAACGGTTATGAACAGTGTGTTGATGCTTATTCTCGAGATCCTTTACGCTTTAACCATCATCAGTGTGGTTATTGTGGTTATTTCCGAGAACAGGAATCCCATCAAGACGCTTTCGTGGGTAATGGTGCTTGTGTTTTTGCCTTTTGCGGGATTGATCGGGTACCTTGTTTTCGGCCAGGATTTTACCAAAAAACAAGTCATTACCAAACGGATGTACAGCAAGCTCAAGAAACGTCCGCTGGATGAAGTAGGCCCGCTGGAAGAGTTTGCTTATCCCCGGGAACATGCGAGTTTGATCCGTTTATTGAGAAATCTTGACCACACCCCGTTGCTGGGAGGGAACGATGTCCGGTTTTATACCCGTGCCGCGGAAAAATTCGAAGACTTGCTGCGCGATATTGAAAATGCCAAACAACATATTCACGTGGAGTATTATGTTTTTGAAGGGGATAACATCGGCAGAAAAGTGAGGGACGCGTTGATCCGAAAGTCACTCGAAGGCGTTGAGGTCCGCGTTATTTACGATAGCTTCGGTTCACGTAAAACCCCCGAGGCATTTTTTGAGGAGTTCAGAAAGGCCGGTATCGAAGCAGAACCGTTTTTAAAGGTTGCACTTCCCAAAATTACTTCGCGGCTGAATTTCCGGAATCATCGAAAAATCATTGTCATCGACGGACAGGTCGGATATGTCGGGGGCATAAACATTGCCGACAGGTACATCGACGGTTTTAAATGGGGAACGTGGCGCGATACGCACGTGCGCATCGAAGGCAAAGGCGTGCAGGGTTTACAATCGATCTTTCTTATCGATTGGTTTTTTGTGAGCCAGACACTTATCACGTCGAGGAAATATTTCCCCGAACTCCCTTCCTTTGGAAACATAGCCATGCAGACGGTCAACAGCGGGCCGTTCCGCGAGGAAAGGGAAATCTCGCACGGTATCCTGCAGGCCATTTACGATGCGCAGAAAAGCATTTTCATCCAGACACCCTATTTCATTCCGCCCGAATCCATGGTGGAAGCGCTGCAGGCGGCCGCTATCCGGGGACTGGACGTGAGGCTGATCATCTCCAAAAGATCGGATGTGCCTTTGGTGCAAATGGCATCGCGTTCTTTCGTGAAGGAGATGCTGGAAAGCGGGGTGAAGGTGTATATGTACGAGAAAGGCTTTTTGCATTCCAAACTGATGGTTTTTGACGATTCCCTCACATTGATCGGCTCCGTGAATTTCGATTCACGCAGCTTTGAACACAATTTCGAGGTAGAAGCCTTCATCTACGATCACGGTGTGGCGGAAAAGGCCACGGATATCATTGTTGAGGATCAACGGTTTTCCCGGGTTGTCTCCCTGCGTGAGTGGATGAGGAGACCGGTAAGGCTCAGGTTCGTCGAATCGTTGATGCGTTTGTTCGCACCTTTGTTATAACCAATGGCAGAAAAATATGGTCAGGATCTATTTAATCGGATATATGGGTGTGGGAAAAACCACGGTTGGCAAGAAACTGGCTGGGTTGCTCGATATAGGGTTTATCGACCTGGACAGGTTTATCGAGAGCAAATACCGCAAGACTGTGCCCGAGCTTTTTGCCGAACGGGGTGAAAGCGAATTCCGCCTGATCGAGCAAAAATCGTTAATCGAGGTCTCGGAGATAGAGGATGTGGTGGTTTCGACCGGCGGCGGGACCCCCTGTTTTTTTGAAAATATCCGGCTGATGAATCAAACCGGAACTACCGTGTATATTCATGCGGAACCCGAAGAACTTGCAGCCAGGCTGCGGGCATCGAAAACCGTCCGTCCCATTGTTTCCGGAAAAACCGGAGAGGAGCTGACGTTATTCATTGCCCGCCACCTGAAAGAGAGGGAGCGGTTTTACAATCAGGCACAGGTTATTTACAAAACCGACCGTTTAATCACGAAAGAAGATATCCACCTGACTGTTGACGGGATTGCTGACGAAATAAAAAAACGGCTAAAATGATATACGAACCCTTAAGAAGCACGCAGTTTGTCGTCCGTGAACTGCTGCTGAAGGCAGACAGACAAAACATCTCGCTTGTAATAGGTATTCCAAAGGAAAACCAGAAAGTGGAAAAACGGCTGGCAATCACTCCCGAAACAACGGCCCTGCTTGTTGAATCGGGTTATCAGGTAATGATTGAATCCGATGCCGGGCTGGCCATTAACTATTCCGACCGATATTATGCCGATTCGGGAGCGCATATCGTACAAACGAAGGCCGAAGTCTTTCAGGCCGATATTATTCTGAAAGTCTCGGCACCTACTTTTGACGAAGTTTCGATGATGAAACCGCGAAGCAGCGTGTTCTCATTTTTGCAGCTGTGCCTGATCTCATCGCAAACCCTGGAGTTGATGGCGGAAAAACGCATAAACGCGCTGGCTTATGAGTTGATTTACGACGATAACCGGATTTCTCCTTTTGTAACAGCCATCAGTGAAATTGAGGGAGCATACTCCATTTCCGTGGCATCGGAATTGCTCAGCAACGCGCACGGTGGAAAAGGCATCTTGTTGGGTGGGGTTCCGGGGATTTCGCCTACCGAAGTGGTGATTATCGGGGCCGGTGTTGCGGGAGCCGTGGCCGCGCGTGCTGCGCTGGCGTTGGGTGCTACAGTGAAAATATTTGATAACGATATCAACAAACTACGCAAGATACAACGGGAATTGGGCCGCACGGTTTTCACATCCACCCTGCAACCGAATGTGTTGCGCAACGTCTTTCGCTCTGCCGATGTGGTGATCGGAGCCATGCAATATGTAAATAAAACGCATTTGTACCGTATCTCCACCGACTTGATCCGTGAAATGAAGAAAGGGTCGCTCATTATCGATCTGCGTATGTCGTACGGAGGGTGTTTCGAAACTACGATGGAAGCGTGCCTACCCGATCATCCCCGGGTTTTTGAACGGTTCGGCATTTTGCATTTCTGCGAACTGAGCATAAGCTCCCGCGTGGCACGCACGGCATCCATCGCGTTGAGCAACATCTTCATTTCAATGTTCACCGCCATGGCCGATTGTGGCGGAGTCGGTCAATTTGCCCGTTTCGACCGGGGATTTGCCTCCGGATTTTACATGTTTGCCGGGAAAATGGTGAACTCGTACGTGGCCAGCCATTTCAATTGGCCGGTAAACGATATCGGGTTGTTCCTGCCGGGACTTTGACCCGATTTAACACCGCTACAGTAGTGATTTTGCCTGCTTCAACCATTGAAAACGGGCTGTCGATGCCGCAGCGTCCCGGACGACTTTCCGTGGCGCATGATAATTAACCGTTTCATCGTGTCAGTCTCATTTTTATAATCCTTATGTCTTTCACGGGACGGTCGTGCCGGTTGGTTTCCGTTTTGGAAATGCGTTCCACCACGTCCATACCTTTCAATACTTCGCCATAAACGGTATAATTTCCGTCGAGGTGAGGCGTTCCGCCGATGGCCTTGTAATCTTCGCGTGCACGGGCACTGAATGTGTAGGTGGAATCGTTGGCGTGGCCGTAACGGGCTATTTTACCCTCCTGCATTTTATCGAGCTGTTCGTCGGTGAATTTTTTCCCCACCACAATATAAAACTGGCAGCCCGACGAGGCCTTTGCCGGGTTTTCGTCGTCGCCCATGCGGGCAGCCGCCAGCGCGCCGCGTTTATGGTAGATTTCGGGCGTGCGGAATTCCGCCGGAACGGTATAACCCACGTCGCCCTCGCCAAGCGTTGCACCGGGTGCGGCATTTTTCGAGTTCGGGTCGCCGCCCTGAATCATAAA
>JBGZJM010000178.1:0-4053 GCA_041848845.1 Petrimonas sp.
AGATGACCTTGAAAAACGGAACGTTCACCGATTTTGAACTGTTTCTTACGGCAAAAACGGTGGATAACGGGAAGGGAGAGGTTCGTTTTCATACCGATGAAAACGGCAACGGCGGTTACGCTGTTGCGCTCAACAACGATCCGGATCATCCGCAATGGTGGACAAAAACGGGAAGTCTGTTGTCAGTCAGGAACCTGACAAAATCTATTGTAAAAAACAACGAATGGTTCAACCTTCGTATCCGGGTAGAAGGTAAAAAGATAGAGGTGGCTGTTAACGATGAATTACTGGTAGAATATATTGAACCCGCACAACCGTACCGTACACCGGAAAACAGGTCGCAAATCCTTTCAGGAGGAACTTTTTGCCTACAAAGTACTGAAGGTGTGGTTGAAGTGAAATCCATTGAAGTCACACCGTTGAAAACCGAAAAAACGGTGATCGACAGCCAGCTTGCCCAAGCCATCGACGAATCGACGGACGAGATCATCAAACTGCATCAGGCCAATTTCCCGGTACTCGATTACCACGTGCACCTGAAGGAAGACCTGACGTTGGAGCTGGCCAGGTCCCAATCACGCAAGTACGGCATCAATTATGCATTGGCACCCAACTGCGGTATAGGATTTCCCATTCAAAATGATGCGCAGGTACTGGAGTATCTCAACGGCATGAAAGGCCAGCCGTTTGTTCAGGCCATGCAGGGTGAAGGGCGTGAATGGCCGGCCACTTTTTCCAAGGAAGTGCGCGACCTGTTCGATTATGTTTTTACGGATGCCATGACCTTTACAGATCGAAAAGGCAACAGAACCCGCTTGTGGATGCCGGATGAAGTATTTATAGACGATGAACGGGAATACATGGACCTGATTGTCGAGAACATCGTGAAGGTCATGGACGAACCGATGGATGTGTATGTGAACCCTAATTTTCTTCCCGATGCGATGAACGACCGTTACGACCTTTTTTGGACGGATGAACGCCAAAACAAAGTGATTGAGGCTATGGTGAGAACCGGCAAAGTGCTGGAAATCAACCATCGGTATAAGATACCGAACAAGTCTTTTATTCAGAAAGCCAAGGCTGCCGGGCTGAAATTCACGTTCGGTACCAACAACTCCAATTCCGATTTCGGTAAATTGGAATATTGCATACAGATGATGAAGGAATGTGGCATTACTGCGCAGGATATGTATAAGCCCAATCTCTAGCCAGCCCGCCCTCTCCGGTTTCCTTGTAGAGCGAGGGTAAATCATGACCGGTTTGTTTCATCACTTCCACCACGCGGTCGAACGATACCAGATGGATACCGTCGGTAAAGGACGAGTAGAGGTTGGCATCCAATGCGCGCGCGGCGGCATAAGCGTTTCGCTCGATGCAAGGTACTTGTACCAGGCCGCAAACCGGGTCGCACGTCATTCCCAGGTGATGCTCCAACCCCATTTCGGCCGCATATTCAATCTGAGCCGGACTGCCCCCGAACAACTGGCTGGCTGCCGCTGCCGCCATGGAGCAGGCCACACCCACTTCGCCCTGGCAACCCACTTCAGCGCCCGATATCGATGCGTTCTGCTTGACCACGTTGCCGAACAAACCGGCTGTAGCCAACGCCCGCAAGATGCGGGTTTCGCTGAAATCGCGGCTTTCTTCCAGGTAGTACAGGATGGCCGGAAGCACTCCGCACGAGCCGCACGTGGGCGCAGTGACAATCTTCCCGCCGGAAGCGTTTTCTTCCGAGACCGCCAGCGCATAAGCAAACACCAGCCCGCGCGACTGAAGCGATGCCTTGTAGCCTTTGGCCTTGATGAAATAGGACGCGGCTTTGCGTTGCAGGTTCAACGGGCCCGGCAACACCCCCTCGTTATCCAAACCACTTTTTACGGCTGCCTTCATCACCTGCCACACGTCCCGCAAATGTTCCCAAAGATCGTTATCCTCATGTGTTTCAACGTATTCCCAGTACGTCCTGCCGTTTTGTTCACACCATGCCTGTATATCGACAATGGTTGTCATCGGATAGATATCTTTCTGTGCCGCTTCCGATAACCCCACAACAGTGGTGCCGTCGCTTAATGCTCCGCCACCTATGCTGTAGACCGTCCACGAATCGAGTTTATTGCCTGTTGCGTCGAGAGCGTCGTACCGCATCGCATTGGGATGAAACGGCAGGAACGTCCCGGGTAGCCACTCGATGGTGGTTGGGGCATGCGGTTCCAACACGTTCAGGATGGCAGTGTCGGTTAAGTGCCCTTTTCCGGTAGCTGCCAGGCTTCCGTACAGCGTCACCACGTATTTCGCAGCTCCGGGAACCCTTTCCAGGAATAGCTCCGCAGCCTTTTTAGGTCCCATGGTGTGGCTGCTCGACGGGCCGTTCCCGATTCTATACAGTTCTTTTAATGATTTCATGTTTACTTTTAAACTTTCTTCAGTACGTCTCCCCAATATGCCTTACGGTAACCGGCGTTTTTGCCGATGCTTTCAGTTCGGGAGAGGTTATTTCTATTACCTTTTTTTCTCCCGGAAGCAAATCGATGAAGTTATCGGTGAACTTCGCGCCCATTACGGGGATCTCGATGAAAACGTCCTTCGCCAACTTTTTGCTGGTGAGCGTAACGGTGTATTTGCCGTCGGCATATTTTACCGAAGTTTGTACGGTGGTTTGCGGCAGGTTTAGTTTGTTGGGCCAATGGAAGAAATAATCCTTCGTGGAAATTTTCTTTCCTTTACCGTCGCTTAACCAAGCGTGGATCATCGTCCCGGTCTTATCGGCCTCCGATAGCATTTCCGCTACGTTAAACGTTTTCACCATGTTGCTGGAGTTGGCTTTTGCATTCACTTTTTCCTTGAACTGTTTCACTACGCCTTTGTTGAAATCCACTACCTGCACGGTTAACTGCAAGTCATTCCTATCGATGAGGAAGTCCGACAGGGTGTAATAATTCAGTTGATTATCCTTGAATTCCACACCCAATGCCAACGGAGCCAGCACGTCTCGCATGCGGTAGTGTTGTGCTTTCCAGTTGCCGTAATAATCGATGCTCGACCATGAAACCACCGGCCAGTCATCGTTTATCTGCCAATAGAGCGCGCCCATGCAATAGGGACGGCCACGGCGCATCGCTTCAACGGATTCTTCCATGCCGTTGCCCTGCATTACCAGTCCGATATAAACGAAATCTTCGAAATTCCGGGGTTCGTGGTAATACATGTCCATGTATTTCTTGATGAGCGAGTTTCCGGTGGATGCTTTTTGATGGATTTTCATTACTTCACTTTCCAGGCTCCATTCGTTTTCGGGAGAGAAAGAGCGGATGGTTTTCATTTCAGGGAACGACTGGAAGCCGAATTCACTGGCAAAGCGCGGAAGCCTGCCGGCCATCCCTTCGAACGGCAGGTGTCCGTACCAGAGCCCCCAGTCGTGCACATCGCTCGATGCGAATGTTTCGGGATTTCCCCAGTTGGAATCGTATGGCGAACCGTGGATATAGCTGCGTGTTCCGTCGAACTCATTTATCAGCCTGGGGATGAGCTCACGGAACGTCTTGTCGTAACCTTTCAGCCACGCCTCCATCACTTCGGCGGGATATTCTTTCTCCCATCCCCAGTGTTGAAGCCCTTCTTCCACTTCATTGTTTCCGCACCAGAACGCCAGGGAAGCACGGTTGCGCAGGCGTTTGAGGTTGTATATGACTTCGTCTTTCACGTTGGCCAGAAAGCGATCGTCGGACGGGTAGGGCACACAGCCGAAAATGAAATCCTGCCAAACCAGGATGCCTCTTTTATCGGCCTGGCGATAAAACTCTTCGTTCTCGTAGATTCCGCCGCCCCACACACGGACAAAGTTCATGTTTGCCGCTTCAATATCATCAAAAAGTTTCGCGTAATAATTTTCGTCTTGTCGAGTGGTGAAAATCTCGCCCGGGATGTAGTTGGCGCCCTTGGCAAAGAGCGGGATGCCGTTTACTTCAACGTAGAACGATTTGCCATGCTTGTCGGGCTCCTGAACCAACCTGACGGAACGTAAGACTATTTTTTCTGTTTTTTCGGCAATTA
>JBGZJM010000179.1:0-7073 GCA_041848845.1 Petrimonas sp.
AAATATGGGATGGAAGTCGGATTAAATATGGCAAGCAGCTGGAATGCGGGCGGCAGTTGGGTTACCCCCGAATTTGCCTCGAAAGCAATTTACATGTCGAAAATAAGGATAGATGATGCCAACAGACAGCAAAAAATTAAGCTGCCCTTTCCGCAGGTACCGCAAAAAGACAACAGAGGACAAGAAACGATAATCAAATTCAATCGCAACGGAAAACCGGTATATTATAGAGAAATAGCGGTTGTCGCTTTGCCTTCGAATAAGGTGATTGCCGATACGGCAAAAATTATTGACGTGACGCGTTTTTTTGATCCTCAGGATGAGACTTTGAACTGGCAGGTTCCGGAAGGCGATTGGGATGTTTATCGTTTCATTACGTCCAACTCAACGGAAAAACTGATGCTGCCAAGTCCAAATTCAACCGGACCCATTATCGACCATTTCGATGCCGACGCCACCCGGATGCACTTTGACTACGTCATTGAAAAGCTCAAAACCGTTGTGCCCGATTTTCGGGAATCTTCGTTGAAAAGCCTTTATCTGGCAAGTTACGAGGCCAAAGGGATGACCTGGACACCCGGCTTGCCGGCTGTTTTCAAGGATATGCACCGTTACGACATCTACAAATTCCTGCCCTTGCTTTTCAACAAAGATCTGTACCGGCCTTACCTGGCTGAAAGGTTTCAGGCCGATTTCCAGAAAACATTGTCCGAACTCATGATCAATAATTTCTATCGCAAAGCCAAGGAAATCGCCAACAGCTATGGATTAAAGGTCAATTCGGAATCGGGCGGTCCGGGTTATCCGCTTCATAACGTTCCGGTTGAGCCTTTGAAATCTTTGGGCGCCGTGGATATTCCGAGAGGGGAATTCTGGATCAATCACAACAGGCTTAACAAAGACGGCATCGATGTGTTGCGGATGGTCAAGGAGGTCTCCGCGGCATCACATATCTACCGGCGAAAAATTGTTGAACAGGAAGCTTTCACGACCTTTCAGCATTGGCAGGAAGCCCCTTCCGATATGAAACCCTACGGAGACAGGGCTTTCTGTGAAGGGATGAACAAGGTGGTCTTCCACGGCTTTACCCATTATCCGGGCAATATAAAAGAACCGGGAAGTGTTTATTATGCGGGCACACACTATAACGATAAAAATATCTGGTTTTCCAAAACTGAACCGTTTAACGATTACCTGTCGCGTGTTTCATACATCCTTCAGGAGACCGATTTTTTTGCGGATGTGCTTTATTATTACGGTGACAGAACCCCCAATTTCACGGGCCACAAAAACAGCCGTTTTGCGGTAGGTGCCGGATACGATTATGAAGTTGTCAATACCGAAATCTTCACGAAACTGACGGTGGAGAACAAAAAGGTCAAATTGCCGTCGGGAGCCGTTTTTGAGTTGTTGTATCTGGAGCCGGAAAAAGAAATGTACCCGGAGGTTTTGAAGAAAATCGAGGACCTCCTGCGGCAGGGTGCACGAATTATCGGCGAAAAACCCCTGCGTACCTCCGTTGAACACGATAACGGAACGCAACAACTCATCGATAAGTTGTGGGACAAGAACAACAAAAGCGGTTTCGTCATGACTGATGTAACCCCACTGGGTCTGCTGCAGAGAATGAATGTTCAACCGGATATAAGCTATCCTGGATTCGAGTTTAACGATTTGGATTATACCCATTACCAAAAAGATGGGTTGGATTTTTATTTTGTCAGGAACACAAGAGACAAGTGGGTTACCAAAAATGTGAATTTCCGGCAACAAAATAAAATTCCCGAAATATGGGATCCCAAAACAGGAGAAATCGTTTCACCGGATATTTACAGCCTGAACAGTGCTTCAGTGGGCATTCCCGTGTCTCTTCCCCCGTATGGGGCCACTTTCTATGTGTTCGGAAAGGGAGAAAACCGGGCGAAGTACGATCGGGTAACCTGCCTGAATCAACCATGCGCCCAGCTACTTACATACCGCAACCGGACGTACATGTTGACCGACGGAGTGTTCGAATTAAGTAAAGGCAATCAAAAGTATGCCTTTGAGAACCAGGTTGCCACGCAGGCGGTTGACGGCGCCTGGGAACTTTTCTTTCCCGGAGTGTTCGATACGCCCGGGAAAGTCATCCTGCCCGGATTAACCTCCTGGACGGAATCGGAAAACGAGAAGATCAAATACTATTCCGGAACGGCCACTTATAAAAAAACGTTCCAGTACGACATCAATTCAGCTTTTAAAAAAGAAGGCCAGAAAATATTTCTCGATTTGGGAGAACTATCCAAAGTGGGAAGTGTGGTCTTGAACGACGTGCCTTTGGGTATTGCGTGGACGAAACCCCATTGGTTTGATGTGACCGGCATAATCCGGCCGGGAGACAATACGCTGGTGGTGGAGGTAGCTAACACCTGGTCCAACAGGTTGACCGGTGATGCGATAACCGGTGAGAAATACGCTACTACCAACATTAACGGGACCAACATTGCCGGCTTAAACAAAGTTCATGTGCCCTGGGCGCAGGTCCCGTTGATTGAATCAGGATTGCTGGGACCGGTTACCCTCAAGACCGTGAATCCGGTGGAGTGAAGAATGTTTATCTTTTTCTCTTTGAGCCTTTCAGATTGAATGTAAACGTTGCAATGTTAAAAACATGTTCGCGGAAAAAATAAAATACGATCAATTTACAAAAGGAGTAATTTAATTTCATGAATAATTTTAAATAATAAAGGAATGAAAAAGAAAATTCCATGTAGTTTTATTAAAGGATTAAGTTTAGCCTTGTTATGGCTGTTTATCCTAAGTGCGTACGGGCAAAATAGAACAATAAGAGGAACCGTTACGGATAGTAAAGGTGAACCCCTTATTGGAGTCACTATTCAGGTACAAGGCGCATCGATAGGTGCGGTGACGAATGTGGATGGTAATTACAGCCTGAATAATGTTCCCGCTGACGCAATACTTGTTGTTTCGTATGTGGGAATGCAAACACAATCGATTCCGGTGAACAATAGGAGTACGGTTGATATTGTGTTGCTGGAAGATGCCGAAGTGCTTGACGAAGTAGTTGTTGTTGGATACGGGGTGCAGAAAAAAGAAAGTATTGTAGGCTCCATTGTTCAAACAACAAGCGATGATATTAAGAGAACCGGTAATGTTACCGACCTTAAACAAGCATTAACCGGACAGCTCCCCGGCGTTGTAACAGTTACGGCGAGTGGAGAGCCGGGTGGTACCGGAACAGGAGCGAGTGCCACTTCCATTTTTATTCGCGGGCGTAATACCTGGAATGGCGGTCAGCCGTTGGTATTGGTTGACGGAGTGGAAAGGAACATGGAAAACATCGATGTTACCGAGGTAGAAACCGTTTCAGTTCTAAAAGATGCCTCGGCAACAGCCGTTTTTGGTGTGAAAGGCGCTAACGGTGTAATTCTGATCACAACCAAAAGAGGCAGGATCGGCAAGCCGGAATTGTCATTGTCGTATAACACAACTGCGTTGATGATATCTAAATTACCCGGCAAATTGGATTCATATGATGTCCGGCGTTTAAAAAACGAAATGATCGAAAGGGAAGTTACGCTTAACGAACCGTCGTGGGCAGACTACACCCCTTATGAAATTCTGACACGTTATAAAAAACCTCAATCTGCCGAGTATGCCGTGCTATATCCGAATGTGGATTGGGTGGATGCGATGTTCGCCGATGTGTCCATATCGCACAAGGCAGCATTCAATATACGCGGAGGTACGGATTTTGTGAATTATTTCGGGTCGGTGGCGTATCTGAACGAAGGGGATATGTTCAAAAAATACGACAATTTTAAGAATTATTCGCCCAGTTACTCTTTCGACAGGTTCAATTTTCGTACCAACTTGGGTTTCAATTTAACGAAAACCTCCACATTGAAAGTGGATTTATCCGGTTTTTTCAGTCAGAAAAACACCAATAATTCATACCACAACCAAAACTCCAATACCAACCCCATTGCCTGGGCTTCGGCATATCGTATGCCGCCGGATGTTTACCTGCCCCGATACGAGGACGGCAGGTGGGGAGCTTCTTACAATGTGCCTTATGAAGCTCTGCAGAATCCGGTAGCATTAATATGGAATACCGGGAAAACAGAGTATAAAACGACCCAGTTAAATGCCGACTTTGCGTTCCGGCAAGGGCTTGATTTTATTACACCCGGCCTCTCCGCCGAACTCTCTTTCTTTTACGACAACAGCGTGAGGACCAAGAGCGGAATATATGACGGTTCGAATGCCGTAAGGCCGGAGTCAACAACCAACACGCCTCAAAAAATTATTTATCCCGAAAGGTATACCGGCCCCGGCCAGGATCCGAGCGAATACTCCGAAGATATTCCCACTTCCGGCACAGGTCAGTTCGACTGGGTATTAAGCCCTTGGCGGATAGAAACGGAGGAAATGATGAACGACAGAATTTTCCGCCGGATGATGTATCAGGCACAGATCAATTACAGTCGTCAATTTAATTTGCACAACGTGGGGCTGATGGGCCTCTTTAAAAGGGAAGAGAATGCGACTGGAAGCCAGTTCAAGTTTTACCGCGAAGACTGGGTTTTCAGAACAACCTATAATTACGATTTACGTTACATGTTTGAAGCCAACGGCGCCTATAACGGTTCGGAAAAATTCGGGCCGGGCTACCGTTTCGACTTCTTCCCCTCTGTTGCCCTCGGATGGTATGTCTCCAACGAGAAATTCTACAACATGGAATGGATGAACCGCCTGAAATTGCGTTACAGTTTAGGTTGGGTGGGAGACGATGCCGGCGGCGGCAGGTGGGCTTATTCAAACCAGTATGCGTACGGCGGCAGAGGACGGTTAAATAGCAATGCTGCGGAATTAAGTCCTTATACGTGGTACAAGCAAACGATTGTCGGCAATCCGGAAATACGGTGGGAAACCGCCAAAAAACAGAATTACGGTGTGGAAATGGGATTCTTTAAAGACGAACTTTCCATTGATTTCGATTATTTCACCGAACACCGTTACGATATGCTGGTGAGCGGAAGAAGAGATATCCCTTCTTATTTCGGTGCATCGGCGCCGGCTGCCAATCTGGGAGAAGTAAAATCCAAAGGATATGAATTGACGCTAAAAACCCATAAACGGATCGATAAGGTATTGTTATGGTCGAACTTTTCATTCACGCACACCCGCAACAAAGTGACGTTCAGGGACGACCCCAGTTTGATGCCTTACTATCAGAGGGTGCAAGGATACCCCATCGGGCAATCAAGGAGTTTGATCAGAAATGGATTTTATAATAACTGGGACGAAATTTTTGCCAGCACTCCTACCGAAACAAACGATTTGCAAAAGCTGCCCGGATATTATCACCTGATCGACTTTAACGGGGACGGAGTTATCTCTTCCACAGGCGATACCGCTCCGATTGGGTTTCCCGAAGTCCCGGAAAATACATTTAATTTTACAATTGGCGGCGAATACGGAAACTTTAGTCTGATGGTGCAATTCTTTGGAGTAAATAACGTTTCGAGGAATCTGCCTTTGTACAATTATTCCTTGTATCAGAATGTGCTTTTCGACCACGCACTGGATTATTGGTCTAAAGACAATCAGAATGCGACCTCTTTCCTGCCGAGATGGAAAACCCAAGGACAGAATATCGGTGATTATTTTTTGTATGACGGGTCTTACCTGAGGTTAAAAACGGCGGAACTGGCTTACAGGTTCGATAAAAAACTGATGGAGAAAATGGGGGTTTCGGCGCTTCGCCTGTTTGTAAACGGAAACAACCTGTTTTTTTGGTCAAAACTGCCCGACGACAGGGAAAACCACTGGCAAGGAGGTTCGTCCAGCGATGGAGCCTACCCAACGCCCAGAAGGATCAATCTCGGATTTGAGTTAACTTTTTAATAATTAAGTGGATTATGAAAAAAATAAACATATTCAGCAGCATTAAAATCCTGCCTGCAATTTTAGTTATAGCGCTAAGTGTGATGTCCTGTGAGGATTATCTCGACAAAGCTCCCGAAGCAAATATATCGGAAAAAGATGTATTCGGTAATTTTACGAGCTTTCAAGGATTTATTGAAGAGATGTACAATTGCATTGCCGATCCTCATAAACAATTGGCAGGTAATTTGTATCAAAATATGTTTCTCGACGATTCAAATTTATCCAACGCGCCGTTATATTGGGACGATGGCAACTATTGGCTTGAACATTGGCGCTTTCTGACGGGGAATGTTAATACAAACGTTGATGGGGGTACTATGAATAAAAAAATATGGCCGTTATCGTGGTATGCAATAAGGAAGTCAAATGTTGCTTTAGCCAATCTTTCATTAATGACGGATGCCACGCAGAATGAGCGGGATATGATAGAGGGGCAGGCCTATTTTTTCAGGGGTTTTTTCCATTTTGAATTGATGAAGTTCTATGGCGGGCTACCCTATATAGATACCGTATTGGTTGCTTCGGGAGAAATGAAAGTCCCGAGACTGAGTTACAAGGAAACGGCATTAAAAGTAGCGAGCGATTTCAGAAGAGCTGCCGATCTGCTTCCCGTCAACTGGGACGATACTCCGGCAGGACAGATGACATTTGGAAACAATGCGACCAGGGCGAGCAAGATTGAAGCGCTGGGATTTCTGGGCAAAAACCTGTTGTATGCGGCAAGCCCCATGATGAACGAATATTCTACCGGCAGCGCCACGTACGACGCGGAACTTTGCAAGCAGGCAGCCGAGGCATTTGCCGAAGCCATTAAACTAAGCAATGAAACGGGAAAATATAAACTGGAATCGTGGGAAACAAGAACCGTTAATTTTTGGGTACGCTCGCCCGGCAACCGGGAAAGACCGGGGGGAGCGGAAGTGATTCGCAATCAGACTATTTATAATTTAGATTATACTCGCTGGACAACCGTGAGGGCAAGCAGTCCCGTGCAGTTTGGCGCGGGAAACGACAAGGTGGAAGTTCCTTCGCACAACTACGTGAAAAATTACGGAATGTCTAATGGGTTGCCGTTGGAAGACCCTGCATCCGGTTACAATCCGGATGATCCATGGGCAAAC
>JBGZJM010000180.1:0-3619 GCA_041848845.1 Petrimonas sp.
AAAAACCTAAAAAGAATTTAATCCAAACAGCTCGACACAGAAACGATAAAACAACCTATCAAAAATATAATATGAAACAAAAAGCAGATATTGGACTCATCGGGCTTGCCGTAATGGGCGAAAACCTCGTCCTGAACATGGAAAGCAAAGGTTACACGGTAGCCGTTTATAACCGCACGGTCGAAAAAGTGGATCATTTTGTAAGCGGCAGAGGAAAAGGCAAGAATTTTATCGGGGCACATTCCCTTGAGGAATTGGTGGCGTCGCTCGAACGCCCGCGTAAGGTGATGATGCTGGTAAAAGCCGGGAAACCGGTGGATGATTTCATCGAACAGCTCATTCCGCTCCTTGAACCGGGAGATATTATTATTGACGGAGGAAACAGCCATTTCCCGGACACCGTCCGCCGTACAAAACAGGTGGAAGGTAAGGGATTGCTGTACATCGGTACCGGTGTTTCCGGAGGTGAGGAAGGTGCATTGCTCGGGCCTTCGATGATGCCCGGCGGATCGCCGGAGGCGTGGCCTTACGTAAAAGAAATCTTTCAGGCGGTAGCGGCAAAAGTGGAGGATGGGTCTCCCTGCTGCGACTGGGTGGGCGAAGACGGTGCCGGACATTTCGTGAAAATGGTGCATAACGGCATCGAATACGGAGACATGCAGATTATCAATGAGGCCTATCACCTGATGAAGGAATTGCTGGGGATGGATGCTTTTGAACAACACGAAGTGTTCAAAAAATGGAACGCCGGAAAGCTCGATTCCTACCTGATCGAGATCACCGCCGATATCCTGGCGTACAAGGACGGAGACGGGAGTCCCTTGGTGGAAAAAATTCTCGACAGGGCCGGACAGAAAGGTACCGGAAAATGGACGGCCGTAACGGCGCTCGATCTGGGAATCCCCCTGACGCTTATCGGCGAGTCCGTTTTTTCGCGCTGCCTTTCGGCTCAGAAAGACCTTCGTGTAAAAGCATCGAAGGTGATTGCAGGAAAAAAACCGGTATTCAAGGGAGACAAGCGGCAATTCATCGACGACCTCGAACAGGCCATTTACGGAGCGAAAATCATTTCGTATGCGCAGGGATACGACCTGATGATGGAGGCCGCCAAAGAATACAACTGGAACCTCAATTACGGAGGAATAGCGCTGATGTGGCGGGGAGGATGCATCATCCGTTCGGTATTTCTGGGCGATATCAAAAAAGCATTCGACAATAATCCCAAACTGGAAAACCTGTTGCTCGACCCGTTCTTCAAGGAAAGCGTCGAATCCGTCCAGGAAAGTTGGCGCAGGGTGTGTGCCACCGCTCTCGAAAATGGAATTCCCGTTCCTGCACTGACATCGGCTTTGTGCTATTTCGACGGGTTCCGTAACGACCGCTTGCCGGCCAACCTGCTGCAGGCACAACGTGATTATTTTGGAGCACATCAGTACGAGAGGGTGGATAAACCGCGCGGGGAGTTCTTCCATACAGACTGGACAGGCCGCGGAGGAAACACCGCTTCGTCTACATACCAGGTATAGTATTCAAACTAAAAGGATGATTTACTACCAAAACGGATCTTCTGCACATAACCTGTCTCGTAAAGACCTGGAGTCGGGTCTTCACGAGGCTCTCGGTAAATTGGGTGAAAAGCGCAAGGTATTGGCCATTCCTCCCGATTATACCCGCCTGCCCAGCCGTGCGGGTGAACTGACGGAAATAAGCTGGGAATATTACGGTGACAAACTAACCGATATTCTTCCGGCGTTGGGAACGCACACGCCGATGACAGATGATCAGATCTCGCACATGTTTGGCAAAACTCCGGCTAACCGGATACGAATTCACGATTGGCGAAACGATGTGGTGACACTCGGCAGGGTTTCGGCGGAAATCGTGGAAGAGGTGTCCGAGCATAAAGTGCACTTCGACTGGCCGGTTCAGGTAAATAAGTTGTTGATCGAGGGCGGTTTCGACCTTATCCTTTCTATCGGGCAGGTTGTTCCACACGAAGTGGTCGGTATGGCGAACTACAACAAGAACGTTTTTGTGGGAACCGGTGGATTCGAAGCGATCAACAAGAGCCATTATGTAGGAGCGGTTTATGGCATGGAGCGGATGATGGGACGTGCCGATACCCCGGTTCGCAAGTTGTTCAATTATGCTTCGGAAAATTTCGCCAAACAGCTCCCTATTGTATACGTGCTCACGGTAGTGGGTGTAAACCAAGAAGGAAGACAGCAGACTTACGGACTGTTTGTGGGCGATGATTTCACCGTTTTTGACCTCGCTGCAAAACTTTCGCTCGAGGTTAATTTCCAGATGGTTGAAAAGCCGTTGAGGAAGGTACTGGTCTGGTTAGACCCCACGGAGTTCAAAAGCACCTGGCTGGGAAACAAATCCATTTACAGAACACGGATGGCCATTGCCGACGGAGGCGAGCTTATCGTGTTGGCGCCGGCATTAAAAGAATTCGGGGAGGACAGGGAGATCGACCGGCTGATCCGGAAATACGGTTATTTTGGAACGCCTGAAACATTAAAAGCAGTTGAGGACAACGAAGAGTTGAGGAATAATCTGGGTGCCGCGGCACATCTTATTCACGGGTCGTCGGAAGGCCGGTTTTCCATCACCTATTGTCCGGGTAAAGGAGCGGAAAACCTCACGCGGGAAGAGATTGAAAGCGTAGGCTTCCGGTGGGGAGATATCGATGAAACGATGCGAAAATATAATTTCCAACACCTGAAAGAAGGGTTTAACACCCTGCCGGACGGGGAAGAGGTATATTATATTTCAAGCCCCGCCCTGGGTTTGTGGGCGCACAGGGACCGGTTTGAGTATTGAAGACCCTTCAAAAACAAAAAAGTTACAATTTATATCTATGACGACAAGACGAGATTTCTTGAGAAATACCGCTCTGGCCTCTGCCGGAATTGCGTTAAGCGGTATCTATTCCAAGACCAATGCGGCGAGCTACAGCCGTATTGTGGGGGCTAACCGAAAAGTGAACCTGGCACACATCGGGATCGGAAACAGGGGCTGGGAGATCATCAACGATTTTGACAAGACGGGACTGGCAAATGTTGTTGCCCTTTGTGATGTGGATCTGGGAGCCGAACACACCCAAAAAGCCCTGGCTAAATTCCCAAACGCGAAACGTTTCAAGGATTTCAGGGAGATGTTCGATAAAATCGGAAACGAATTTGAGGCGGTAGCCATCGCCACACCCGATTTTGCCCATTTCCCGGCCGTGATGCTGGCCATTAAAGAGGGAAAACATGTCTATGTGGAAAAACCTATGGCCCGCACTTTTCATGAAGTTGAACTGATGATAAAAGCCGCCCGGAAATATCCGGAAGTCGTAACGCAGATGGGCAACCAGGGACATTCCGAGGGCAATTATTTCCAGTTCAAAGCCTGGAAGGAAGCCGGCATCATAAAGGATGTCACCGCTATTACGGCACACATGAACAATGCCCGCCGCTGGCACGGATGGGATCCGGACATCAAGAAGTTCCCCGCTGCCGAACCCGTTCCGGAAACAATGGATTGGGATACCTGGTTGTCGGCCCAGTCGTATCACGATTACAACAAGGATTTTCACTACGGGCAATGGCGTTGCTGGTACGATTTC
>JBGZJM010000181.1:0-6910 GCA_041848845.1 Petrimonas sp.
AGGTGATGAAAGCGAAATAGCTCCGGCTCGGATATTCGGTAACGAAAATATGGGCGACCTCAATCTCCGCCTCCAGATGTACCGGGCGAAGAAATGGCCGTCCTTGCATCTGTTTCAGATGAAAAAGACGATTTGCGGCATCCGTAAAGAAATACCCCTCGTCGTACTCTTTCCGGGTGGTTGGATTTCCGGCGATAAGCTTTACCGGAAGTTTCACGCTTTTCCGGTCAAAAACTTTTTGAAAAAGCGCCGATTTCGTCTCGTTTACCCTGTTCGTCTCCATATCGATGAACTCGATGCCGCGCTTTGTAAAACGGAAGACATCGCCGGGCATCTCCAGATCCACCCGTTTGGAACGCGACTCCAGCAGCGGATAGAGCGGCACCGGGCGCACATTGATGTCCGAAGGACGTGAACGGAAAATAAAGTTGGTCGTTTTTATAGACTGTGCCGTGACCGGTTGTCCCAGAATTGTGTCGGGCAAACGGTTATCGGTCACCAACTGCCGGTAGTAAAAAGTGGGCAGTATGCTGTCGAATTGCGCTTCGGTGTAACTGTTGCCGCGCCGGTCGTAATAGTTCCTTTTCGCTTTGCCGTCGCCGGCGGAAAGGGAGGCAAAGTCATTGATTATTTCGCTATAAAGAGTGAAGGGAGTGCGGCTGCTTTTTAACGTTGCAAGGTTGTAAAGCCACGGCATCAGCCAGGAGATGAGGGTTATGGAGAGGCCGTAGAGCAATATTTTATAAAATCGGGTCATAGTTTAAAGAATTACGAATTTTGCGAATTACCTCCTTCTTCATTATTCCTGAACGCCGTTTTTGAACCGTTCGATGGAGATAAGGGGAAGGCCTGTCAGAATAAAAGCAAACAACAACAGTCCCGCGATGACGCCGTTGTAAGCCTCTGCATAGTCCGAGAGGAACAGCAGCCGCAGAAAACCGGCAGCTACCAAGGCATTGACGATGCGGCGGCGCCATGTGGGTTCGAGTACCGTCCAGGCGGTGAACCCGTAGGCGGCAATGCCTGCCGTAAACCAGGGCAGGGTCGTAAGCAGTATATGGACTACCAGTTCCCCGGCCAATAGCCTCTTCAGAAAGAGGTACATGGAAAGATTCTGCACGGCAAAAAGCAGTACGACCATTGTGGTTCCGAACAGCAGCATCTGTGCTGTCATGCGGCTTTGCGCAACAGGCAGGTGAAGGGTCAGCTTCAGCCGCTTTTGTTGCATTTCGGGGATGAATTGGAAGAGTGCCGTCACCATTCCCAAAGAGAAGGGCAGATATTTTATTACTTCGTAAAAGGTGTGGTCGTGCGTGAGGAGAATTTCCCACAAGTGCGCGGCGCCTTTCAGTGAAAACGCTTTTCCGAGGCGCATCTGGGCATACCATACAAATCCTGATGAAACGATTATTGCCAGCAGGAAAAAACGGCGGGTCTTGATCCATTCCTTGTAAAAAACAGCTTTTGTCATATCCGTATTTTTTGATTGTGTCGATTGAACTTCAATATTTTCCCGTAAGACCGATAAAAATGTCTTCAAGGTTCATTTTTTCTTTCCGCAAATCGCGATATGCTATCCGGTGCTTTTTCAGATAAGCTTCGATGCAGGCGGTGTCGGCAAACGAATGCAGTTCGCCCCGGTTCCGGATTAGGGCCGGATGAAACAACTGTTCGTCGGCAGGCAACCGGGTTAAGTCGCTTTCAAGGGTAAAAACGTATCGGTGGAAGGTTTCCATAAGTTCCCGTACCGGCTTTTGGACAAGTATTTTTCCGAAATCGAGGATAATGCAGTCGTCTATCAACTTCTCCATATCCTGTATGATATGCGAAGTGAGGAAAACGGTTTTCCGTTCGTTTTTGGCATATTCGCGCAGGTAGTCGATGAAGAGGCGACGGTATCCGGGATCAAGTCCGAGGGAAAAATCGTCGAGGATAAGCAGTTCGGCATTTTGCGCCATGATCAGTCCGAGAGCCACTTGCGACCGCTGTCCGCACGACATGTTGGCGATACGCTGCCGCGGTGCCACTTTCAGCAGTTTCATCAGGTCGTAGAAGGCATCTCTGTTCCACAAGGGGTAAAAGGCGGCGTAGAACTTTTCGATTTGTTCGATGTTCATAAAGGCGTACTGCACATGTCCTTCGATAAGCAGGGCGATGCGTTGCCGGGTAACGGGATTCATCGTTCGGATATCTTCGCCGAAAATGCGGCATTCGCCTCCGGCAGGTTTCAGATAACCGTTCAGTATGTTGATGGTGGTGGTTTTGCCCGTGCCGTTTTTGCCGAGCAGTCCCAGGATACGTCCCTCGGGCACTGAAAATGAGAGATTTTCGTAGATCAACCGCTTGCCGTAATAGTGGGTGAGGTTGTTGCAGGTAATGATGGGTTGCATAAGATATATTGTTTGTTTGTATTCCTATAGAAACTCTTTTCTCGAAAAAAGGCGGTTAGCGGCAGCGCGCTCTCTGTCGATGTGCCGGTGACGGCTGTCGCAAGAGATGACCTGTCTGCCTCCATTTGCGTGGCGAGCGGCAGGATGCCGGTCAAAAAAGTAAACCGAATGCGATTTCATATCGGGTGCGATTTTGGGTGGCGTAACGGTTATTGTTGTCCATCACCCGTTTATAATCGATGGCAGCTCTTAAAAAGGGATGCAGTGCCGAATGATAAGACCTTGCAAAGGTGATGCTTATTTTCGAATGGATGTAGTCGGCGGAACGAAAACCGAAAAGAGGGTATGAAATCTCCTCTTTAAGCATAATGTCTCCGAACTGCGCCTCTTTTGAGAGGTTTTTTCGCCAACTCCATTCGGTCTCAACGAGCAGTTTGTTGCGTTGCCTGAAGTATATGGTCTTGTCGGCCCCCGCATAAAGAGTCAGGTTTCTGACCTCCATCTTTTCGCGGTTGGGGTATGCCTCCTCTTTTTCCCGCTGAAAACTTGCCGACAGCCCTACCGTATAGTCTCTTCCGCCTTGTCGCTCTTTCATGTAAAGATAGCCTGTCTGCCAATTCTCCGTCTGTCGGGTCCATTTTACCGACTTATTGAATACAACCCATTCGGGCGGGTCATGTTTGAGAGGGTCTGATTTTTGGTCGTACCAAAGCCCCCGGTCATCGTACCTCGACAGAGCCAGGCGGAAGCATCCGCTGCGACGGTTGCCGTCATAATGTTTGAAAAGATAGAGCAGCGCCATCTCCTGCGATGCGTAATCGCCCGATTTGAACGGACTTGCCGCATTTCCCAGCGTGCCTCCTTCTTTTATGGAGAGGAATTGCAGATTGATCAGTTGTTGCCGCTTTTCGTTTTCGTATCCTATCTGTAAGCTGCCACCCCGATTTTCTCCGTTGCAGTCGCGCGAAACTTCGGTGGCCAACTCCCGGTGAGCATGTCCCAGCCCCATAAAGAGGAAATATCGTTGTACTTCAAGATGATCCAGCAAACTTACTTTAATGTCTTCTTCATATCTTTCCGCATGCAGCGATAATCCGGCGCGCCACCCCTTCCCTCTGTAGGCGATGCCAGGACGTATGGAGTAGCGGACACCGTTTATCAGCGGACGCGGGTCTCTGTTTTTGGCGCTGCTCCCGGTGCGGTAGGTAACCCTGATGCCGTAATCGAAGGCTCCCCCGGCCGGACTGCCGGCAAGTGCGGCATCGAAAGCGAAACGCTCCGTATCATAATGTCCGGCAACCGAATCGGCAAAAGAGAAAGGATTGCGCGGCGAAGCGAGCAATTCGTACTTCCATTTCATATTATCACCGGCACCCACCTCGTAGTTCATTTTCCCGTAAAGCGAAAGGGAGCCTGTCCGGTGGTATCCTTCGGTGCTCAGGTTGATTTCCCGTTTACCGGAGGGTGAACAGGGAAGACGGTAAGCGCCGCTTTCGAGAATGCCCGAAGCGCTTATCTCCGTCCGGTTCACCGCCGTGTCGCGTAATGCGGCGGCATTGTCGGTATTGAGCCAGAGCTGCTGTTGCGGCAGCCGCTTCAAAGCTTCCGGCGGGTAGGAGGCGAGGAGGCTGCCCGATAAACAGAAAAGAGGTATGATAAAGAGATATTTCACTATTTACCTGTCTATCTGTGTCGGATGTACTCCGGGTGTGGGTGTCCGGTCGCCTAAGAAGTCGTTGCCCGAGTTGTTGGTATCCAGATAGAATACTTTGCCGTCAACGATCTTGTCTACTTTCCGGCGGATGCTCTTCGAGTTGTAGGAAGATTCGCAGGATATGTGGCCGGCATCGTGTTCGGGGTGCAGTCTTTTGTTCAATTTATCCGGCCGTACCCCTTCTACCGCGTCTATCACATATTCCTTGGGGATCAGCAGGTATTTTGTTTTTCCGTTGGACTCTCCGGGGGCGGTGGATATGTTATCGGGGTTGGCCGCAAATTCAACGGGGTTCATCCCCTCGGGCAGACGGAAGAGTATCATGGCCGGTCCGAACACGGAGACAAGCATGTCCAAACGGGTTGTCTGCGTGGCGTACATCACCGCCACGTTAGGCACTGCGGCTGCATCGGCATCTTTTCCTCCGTTGATCTCGCCCACAAAAAATTCCCAGTCGGCATTGCCCAGGTTAACGGGCGATTGGGGGTTCCCCTCCTTGTCGGTTTTATGGTTTATGCCGTCCTGGGCAATAACGATGCCGGTGCGGGGTTGAAGCGGATGCTCTTTTCCCGAACCGGGGATATAACAGACATATCCGTCGCTCGGATAGCGGGGCAGAAGGTTCCCCTCGCCGTCTATCCATTTGGAGGGAGACAGCGAGGCTGCGGGGGAAACGGCCATAATACCCAGGCCGTCGAGATAGATTACCTCGTCGGAGTTGTTGTAAATTTCGACAAACTGGTCGGAGTAATATTTTCCTCCTGTTTCTGTTTTGGAGCCTGAATAATAGATCTCTTTGAAAACCAATCCTCCCGTCAAGGAGGTTGCGTGAAGTTTCAGTATGAAAGAGGCCTTTTCGGATACGGTGACCGACAGAGCCGCATTGAATGCAAACGCTTCCGACGTTTTGGATGCGCTTACGGCATACTCTCCGGCTTCGAGACTGAACGAGACCTTCCCTGCACTGTTTGAAACGGCGGTCAGCTCTTGCGTGAGGTTGTTGCCGCTTAACCTGATTGCAAAACCGTCGAGCGCTGCCTCCAATCCTTCGGGCATTTGTACCGCAAATACCACTTCATATTTTTGGGCTACCGGGTGTTCCTGCCTGCAACCGAAAAGGGTAAGGGAGATGAATCCGATACAGAGGGTGAAGAGCGCCTGTGCCACGTCTCTCAAGTTGTTTTGTCTTTTTTTGAAATTCATAATTTGTTGATTTTATTGTTGTTAAATTTTGATGTTCAGTTCCACGCCAAAATAGAGCGGGGCGTTTTTCCTGCTGACGCTTCCGCTGCGGTTGCTCAAAACGCGGGGATGCATCTTGAAGAAATTGTTTACCATGAAAGATGCCGATACATGGTCGTTAAACTCTTTGGTCATCCGTAAGTTGAACTGGATGAGGGGTGGCTGCGACTCTTCCGTGAAGTAGTAGTTTCTGCTGAAACTGTTCACCATCCGGTTGTAGGCCAGGCTTAGGGAGTATTCCTTGAGCCAGGTGTGGAATGTTCCCGTGTAGTCGAGAAATCCGACCGGGTCGATATGCCTGGTTTCTTCCCGGTAATCGTAGGCGGAAGGGCTTCCGTCGATGCGCTTTCCCTCCCTGTCGTAGTAATATACGCGGGGCTTTCCCTCCTCGTCGTCCCACCTGTAGAGCCGGCGCTCGTTCCATACGATTTGCGTGGTGAGCGAGAAGATCATTCGTATGGACGGGATATGGGTTATGCTTCGTATATTGGTGTTCAGCCGCTTCATTACGGTGCTTTCGCCTTCCGGCATAAGCGCCAGATAGGGGTAAATTTTACCCGGTTTGCTTGGGTGCATGGCGTGCGTTTCGGAGTAGTAGGGGCGGGTAGTGTATTGCCGCTGAAACATCCATGCTCCGTCAAGATTGAAAGAGGTGGAGAGCGCCTCTATTTTTCCAAGTCCGATCACATACTCCACCCCTCTCTTGACGGTTGTCATATTGTTGCCGGGCATGCGGTAGATCCTGAAAACGGTGTCTTGTTCAACGGCGGCAGCCAGTTTATTGCCCTCTTTGAAGTAGTACACCCGGCCCTCCTCGAATATCGGCGCGATACCTCCCTTTTCCACATGAAATTTCCGGTATGCCTTTATATAGGGATAATTTACATAGGCGTAGGCATTATTTTCCTTTTCGCTGTAAAAAGTTATTTGTATCGATATCTCTCCTTTTCTCAAATCTATCCCTGCTTCCCTTTTCAGGTTGGCCATCGGTTTCAGGTCGGGGTTTGCTTCCCGTGTCAGCACCGTAGTGTTCACCACGGCCAGTGAACCGTTCTGGGTATCAAGGTGGTTGAGGGCTACTTCGTCGAAATAACTGTTGTCGGGCGCAAGGTATATCAGCGGCGGCATCTTCACGGCTCTGCCCCATCCGGCATTGATAGCGAGCCTGTCCAACAGGTTGTTGTTCTCCCGGTTCATTATTTCGTAGGAAGCGATAAGCCGGGGTTCTGCCGAAAACATGTTCCCCGGCAAGCAGGAGGCGACCCTGATACCGGCTTGCAGTGTGAGCATCGAGGCACCCAGTTTTGCGTGTGTCCTGTTTTCCGCGAACAGGGCTGTGTTATGCAGTTTGGGGATTGCCTTGAAGGGGCGGGGGCGTGAACCGGCGCTCAGCACATTCATCGGCGGACGGGCGATATCGTATTCCAATCCTTTTCCCGAGTTGCCGCTGAGGTTGTACTCGATGCCCCAGACAAGCCTGTTGACGGTAATTCCGATTTCCTTTGCAAGACGGGCTTTCAGTTTGACCGACAGGCTGTAGGGCTTTCCGTCCATGGTGTATTCC
>JBGZJM010000182.1:0-5018 GCA_041848845.1 Petrimonas sp.
AACACCCGCAGGAAGCTCATCCTGAGTATTAACATTTTTGTAATCGTCCATAGTAAGATATCCGAGCGCTTTATCGAAGTCGGCATATATTTGTTTAACCGATTCTTCAAAAGATGCACGCGGAATATTGAAATTGCTTTTGTCTTCATACAAGGGAATGCCGAGCAGATTGCCCGCCGCATCTTTTCCTCCTACTGTTTGGAGCAGGTGGTACCTGAAAAGGCCTTTTAAAGCATACGCCTCTCCATAAAAGCGTTTGGAATACAGCATATTCAGCTCGTTGTCTGTCCATTTCCAAACGACCGAATCGATTACATTTATGAATTCATTTAAATACATCACTGCGGAATTGCACCTGTCCCATTCATTAACCGGATTAAATAACGCTGACCATTCTCCGGTAGCCATTCTCAGGTAACCGCTCAGTTTATCATTGGTAACCGCATCGTCTGTTGCCGTTTCGTTGAAAGACAAACCATTGGTGGGAATTTTGCTGTAGGCAGTCATTAAAAGCCCTTCCGCAAAAGTAGGATCCCGCAATACCCTTTCGTAGGTACTGTGATTGTCATTAACCGGTTCAAACATGTCCTGGCAACTTACAAAGACAAGCGAAAAAACAAGAATTTTTATTATATTCGTTTTCATACGATAATATTTATTTTTTTACATTAAAGTCGTATGGAACTCGCATGTTGTCATGTTTTTGAGTGTAACTGATTTGCATGCTCGTTTCATAACGTCACTTTTTTTTAAAATGTAGCTTTTATGCCTGCTGTATAATATCGGGAATAAGGCTCGCCGCCTATATTCAATTCACGGATTTCCCTGTTTTTTGACAGGGTAAATAAGTTGGCCCCATCAATAAACAAACTGATATGTTGCATTTTCAGATTATTCACAAAACTTCTTGGCACAGAATAGGTCAACTGAACTCTATCGAGTGTGAAATAATCGTCTTTGTAGAGCCAGAAGGTAGAGGCCCTGTAATTATTGGGATTTGCCTGGGAACTTAATCTCGGCAAAGTGGCAGTAGCTTTTGTTTCTTCCGTCCACATATTTTTAACATTTACGGAATACTTGTCGTTTCCGTCAATCCAATAATAATCGTTGGTGATATAACCGTCGGCTCCCGATCTTCCCGTTCCGTGTGCAAAAAATGTCACATTTCCGTAAGAAAGTTTAAGATTCACTCCGTAAGACAATGGCGACTGCCAACGTCCTATATACACCTCGTCATTTCCGTCGATAATACCGTCATTGTTTTGATCCACATATTTGATGTCTCCCGGCATAACGGCTCCGAAAGCCTGATAGGCGTGATTGTCTATCTCTTCCTGGCTCTGGAAAAATCCGTCTGCCTGAAGCCCGAATCGCGCATCAACGGGTTTACCGGTCCGGCAACGATAGGTGTCGGCGTAAATTTCATCGCGTTTTTTCACTTTTGAATCGGCATACAGTATGTTCGAACCCAGTTCAAATCGCAACCTTCCGATGTTGTTTTTATACAAAAGTCCTAATTCGGCGCCTTTATAGGTGTTTTCATCAAAATTTTCATAAGGCACAAAGTTCGCGAAGAAACTCGGATACTGCGAAGAAGGCCGGGTAATCTGGTCATAGTAACTGCTGAAAAACACATTTGCATCCAAGAAAAGATGTTTGTTGAAGAGGATGCTTTCGAGACCGATGTTTACTTCTTTTCTTTTTTCGAAAGCCAGGTTCATATTTCCTCCGTTTTGAGAAACCGTACCCGAATTGCTTCGTTCACCGTCGAACCAGGTATAACCGCCGCCGCTGCCGTATCTGTTATCGTAATAATAGAAGCCGTCGATACCCTGATCCGAATTGAGAATACCTGCCGATAACCGTAACTTTAAGTAATCGACAGACCGTATCGATTTAAACACGTCTTCGGAGCTGACGATCCATGCCAATCCCAAGGAAGGAGAAAAGCCACCTCTGTTTCCTTTTGGCAATTTTACCGAATGCACATAAGCGCCGCTAAAATCCGCCAAATACTTCTTGTTGTAAATATAGGTAGCGCGCAGACCTCCGGTAAAGTGTTTGGTGCCCTGGAGATCGCCGGTAATTTTGTGATTGTTGCCATAACCGATCAAACTGGCCGAAAACTGATGAACATCGTTGTAAGTCTTCTTGTAATCCAACATCCCGTAGTAACCCAGTCTTCTTTGATAGGTGGAGTTTCCTGCATAATGGATACCCGGACGCGTGTCGTTACCATACTTTATCAAATCGATTATTTCAGACCCGTCGTAAGACCACACCGGTTCATATACCGCATATTCGTTCTGGATAGCCTGATCGTAAATGGTATAAAAGTCGAAACTGATGTTGGTGTGAAATGCAAGGCCTTCCAGGATTCTTCGCAAGTCGAAATCGATACGGTTGTTGAAAGAGTAATTTCTGAGAAAACGCTCCGTATAACCGGCGGAATAGGTTGAGCCTATGGCATTGGTAAGGTTGCTCGCATTTCCCCCCAACAGGTATTTTCCGTCGATATCGTTTTTACGTCCCAATAACAATTGGTTTTCAGGGTCGATAAGCTCAATCGGCAGCAAGGGAGTAAACAGATGCGGATGTACCGTAGCCGCTGTCCCCCACCAGTTAACACCCCTTGGGCTCTTGGTGTTGTAAAACACCGCCGAAGCGTCCAATGCTGTTTTTATCCATGAACTTACGTTCATATCCACATTACCGCGTATGTTAAACCGGTCTCCTTTTGCATTTTTACCTTCGCCAAAATTGAGGTAGCTGCCCGTGTGTTCCCATCCGGCATTGGCATAATATACCGCCCTGTCATTCCCGCCGGATAGCTCCAGCATTGTTTTCCAATAGGGACGGATATTTTTTATGTAATCCGAAGACAAATAATCAACGTTGGGATAACGATAGGGATTGCCCGACCGAAAGTTATTAATGGTTTCCTCATCATACAAGGGTTGAAGCCCGTCGTTTATCCGTGCACGGTTGTTGTAATCCATGTACTCGGCAGAAGACAAAAACTCAGGCAGGGCAACAGGAGTAGAAACGCCATAGTAACCCGTTACGTCGATTTTTTTCTTGAATGCTTCGCCTCTTTTGGTCGTGATCAATACCACCCCGTTAACGGCGGCGCTGCCGTAAAGTATGGCCGAGTTGATATCTTTCAGGACGGTTATTTGTTCAATTTCGGAAAGGTCGAGATTGGATATATCTCTCGGCAACCCGTCAACTATATACAATGGGGCGCCTAATCCTCTTATGTTTCCGCTTCCCAGCATACCCGTAACTCGGCCCGACAACGCTTCCTGGATGCTTTCAATATTGTCGTATTTCATTACCTCCGCGGGATTGATAACACTTACCGCATTGGTAATATCTCTTTTCTTTACTCTATCAAAAGCAATATTAACGCGGTCTTTTGCACTCTCGAGCAATGGAGCGCCGCTTAACTGAAGTTCCGAAGCGTTGGCATAATCCTCGGTGCTTAAAAGCAACGGTTCAAAACCTTCGGCTTCAACATATAGTTCGCTCATAAGGGAAACAGCTATCCTGAACCTTCCCGTATTATCCGTTACAGCCACCGCTGTTCCCTCGTCGCCGTAAACCACAGCGCCGGAAACGGGATTTCCGTCTCCATCCACCACGACGGACTCTACGGTTCTCAACGCGGGCTTAGTCCTATCCTGGGCCGATGCCGTTATCGCATCAGATAACAAAAATAAAACCAGCAAGATAAATATATAATGTGTATTCGTTTTCATTTTTTATTTTTTAAAACGTTATTACCAACCTGGGTTTTGTGGAAATTCCTTGTATAAACTGACAACTTCTACCGGAAATGGCACCCAATTGTGTTTCTTTTCCGCAACTCGGGTTACAACAACTCTCTCCCGCATGTTAATGGGTTTGCCGTTGGGCGCCCGATCGAAATCAATGGCCGTTTTTTCGCGGTATTTTATGTCTTGTAGTAAATTCCATCTACGCAGATCAAACCACCGGTGTCCTTCATAAGCCAACTCAACTGCGCGTTCACGCATGATTTCCTGCATAAACGCAGTGGTATTTGCCGTATAGCGTGCATCGATATTGGGTAAATTTGCGCGGTTGCGAATGACGTTGATCGCTTGTTCAGCTGTTAAATTGCTTCCCGGGACACTGGAGCTGGCTGAACCGTATCCGTGCAAAACAGCCTCGGCATACATCAGATAAATGTCCGCAAGGCGTAAAATGGGTTGATATGCTTGGAAGTTCCACCACCAGCCGTCCCAGTTATTTACACCTTTAGGCGTGTATTTCCTCAGGTAATAACCGCTTACACTACCATTTGTACCACCTTTGTGTCTTCCGCCGTTATACAGCTGAGCAACCTTATCCAAGCCTGCGGCGTTGCTGAAAGCCATTTCGTCATTATCTATCACAATGTCGATATAAAAACGGGGATCCCTGTTTGCCCATGGATCATCCGGATTGTAACCGGATGCAGGGTCTTCCAACGGCAACCCATTAGACATTCCGTAATTTTTCACGTAGTTGTGCGAAGGAACCTCCACCTTGTTGTTTCCCGCGCCAAACTGCACGGGACTGCTTGCCCTCACGGTTGTCCAGCGAGTAAAGCCTAAGTCGTAAATAGTCTGATTGCGAATCACTTCCGTTCCGCCCGGTCTTTCCCGGTTGCCGGGTGAGCGTACCCAAAAATTAACGGTTCTTGTTTCCCACGGTTCCAGTTTATACCTTCCCGTTTCACTGCTTAGTTTAATGGCTTCGGCAAATGCCTCGGCTGCCTGCTTGCAAAGTTCCGCATCGTACGTGGCGCTGCCGGTAGAATATTCGTTCATCATGGGGCTTGCCGCATACAACAGGTTTTTGCCCAGAAATCCCAGCGCTTCAATCTTGCTCGCTCTGGTCGCATTGTTTCCAAATGTCATCTGTCCTGCCGGAGTATCGTCCCAGTTGACGGGAAGCAGATCGGCAGCTCTTCTGAAATCGCTCGCTACTTTTAATGCCGTTTCCTTGTAACT
>JBGZJM010000183.1:0-4401 GCA_041848845.1 Petrimonas sp.
CCGATTTTCAGATAGCCCGTTACGTGGAAAATCCGCAGGGAACAATGGAACACGAATTGATCCGTGTGCGCGAATGGCGGAAAAAGCAAAACGTCCTGCCTGTTGTCCGGCGTATCAACACTGTGGCATCGGAAAATCCGGAAAAAACCAATTACCTCTATTTCACGTACGGATCGGACAAAGCCTGCCAACCCGTGAAATCGGGGAAGGAAGTAATCATCGTGCTGGGTTCGGGAGCATACCGCATCGGGTCGTCGGTCGAGTTCGACTGGTGTTCGGTAAATGCCGTGGAGACCGCGCGTAAACTGGATTACGAGTCGGTGATGATCAATTATAACCCCGAAACGGTATCGACCGATTACGATATGTGCGACAGGCTTTACTTCGACGAGCTTACGTTTGAACGTACGCTCGATGTTATCGATATAGAAGCCCCCAAAGGGGTGATCGTATCCATGGGCGGGCAGATCCCGAATAACCTGGCCATGAAGTTGTATCGCCAAAATGCGCCCATCTTGGGAACATCTCCCGAATCGATCGACCGGGCGGAAAACCGGCACAAGTTCTCTGCCATGCTTGACCGGTTGGGTATCGACCAGCCGCGATGGAAAGAACTTTCGAGCTACGAAGAAGTGGACAAGTTCGTGGAAGAAGTAGGATTCCCGGTATTGATCCGTCCGTCGTACGTGCTTTCGGGAGCAGCCATGAACGTCTGCTACGACAAAGAACAGATGCACCGTTTTCTCGAGATGGCCGCCAACGTGTCCAAAGAATATCCGGTGGTGGTCTCGGTATTCATGCAAAACGCCAAGGAGGTGGAAATGGACGCCGTGGCAAAAGAAGGCGAGATTGTGGAATATGCCATTTCGGAGCACGTGGAGTTTGCCGGTGTGCATTCGGGCGACGCCACACTGGTTTTCCCGGCACAAAAAATTTACTTCGAAACCATGCGCCGCATCAAGAAAATATCCCGGCAGATTGCCAAGGAATTGAATATCAGCGGACCGTTTAATATTCAGTTTCTGGCAAAGAACAATGAAATAAAGGTCATCGAATGCAATTTGCGCGCCTCGCGTTCGTTTCCGTTTGTCTCCAAAGTCATCAAGCATAACTTTATCGACACGGCAACCCGTGTGATGCTGGGAGCCTCTTACGATAAGCCGGACGGAACGGTTTTCGATCTCGACCACATCGGCGTGAATTCTTCGCAGTTCTCCTACTCCCGCTTGCAGAAGTTCGACCCGATTTTGGGGGTGGACATGGCATCGACGGGAGAAGTGGGGTGTATAGGTGACGACTTCAATGAGGCCATCCTGAAATCGATGCTCTCGGTAGGATACCGGATTCCCGGAAAAGGAATCCTGATTTCGTCGGGAGAAGCGAAATCGAAAGTGGATTTGCTGGAAGCCTGCAAGCTGCTCCATGCCAAAGGGTACGACCTGTATGCGAGCCACGGCACACAACAATTTCTTACCGATAACGGCGTTGCGGCTACCGATGTGAACTGGCCGGATGAAGGGGGCGAACACAACATTCAGGAGATGATTACCCGCAATAAGTTCGATCTGGTCATCAATATTCCGAAAGACGTTACCCGGCGCGAACTTACCAACGGGTACATTATCCGGCGCACGGCGGTGGATTTTAATGTTCCGCTTATCACCAACGCCCGGTTGGCCTCGGCTTTTATTACGGCTTTCTGCACGTTGGATGTAGAGCAGTTGAAAATCAAAAGCTGGCAGGAGTACTGAATCCTGCCGCTCAGCTCCTTCTTCTGAATTCGGAACACACAATGGCAGCCGCCACAGCCACATTTAACGATTCCGATGTTTGAGCATCTGCAGGGTAATTAGGTATAAACAGTTTATGGGTCACGAGTTCCCGAATATCGGGAGAAATCCCTTTTCCCTCGTTTCCCATAACAATAAACCCGCTTTCCGGCAGTTCCGCTTCGTAAATGTTTTCACCTTCCAGCAATGTGCCGAAAACGGGTAATGCGCTGTTTCTTGTTAGTAAGTCCTTCAGGTCTACGTAGTGAACGTTGACCCGTGCAATAGCTCCCATGGTTGCTTGTACGGTTTTGGGGTTGAAAATGTCGGCGGTATCGGGCGAACAGAAAATGTGTTGAATGCCAAACCAGTCGCCCAACCGGACGATGGTACCCATATTGCCCGGGTCCTGAATCCCGTCGAGGACAAGATGCAGCTTGCCGTCAAACTCAATTTCTTCAAGAGCTTGTTTGGGTTGATAAAAAATACCGATAAGCCGCGGCGGGGTTTTCAGGTGAGATGCCTTTTTCAGTTCCTCGGGGGTAGCTTCCACCATCTCTTCTGCCGACAAACGCGGGATTTCCTGCAAAATATCCGGTAATCCGGCCAGAAACTGGCACCGGCAATTACCCAGCAAATCAAGAACCAGTTTTTTCCCTTCGGCAACAAACGTACCGTATTCGCTGCGGTACTTTTTTTCGTTTAATGAACGGATCTGTTTTATTCTGTTTTTACTCAGCGGCATTTCTGTTGTATTGAACGTTGCAAAGGTAGTTAATAAATTAAAAGAGTCAAATATCCACAAAATGATGTCAATTTTCACACCTCTTTATTTTTAAAAAAACGTATCTTTGTATTATAAGAAACCGATAAAAATAAATATTTCCTAATCTTATGAATGACAATGCATTAATGAACAAAGCGGCCGATAACATCCGTATCCTGTCGGCATCGATGGTAGAAGAAGCAAAATCGGGACACCCGGGAGGCCCTATGGGGGGTGCCGATTTTATTAACGTACTTTACAGCGAATTTCTGGAATACGATCCCGAAAACCCTCATTGGGAAGGCCGTGACCGGTTTTTTCTCGATGCGGGACACATGTCGCCCATGTTCTATTCGGTCTTGTGTTTAAGCGGTAAGTTCTCGATAGACGAGATCAAAGCATTCCGCCAGTGGGGTAGCCCCACACCCGGTCACCCGGAACGGGATGTCGAACGGGGAATTGAAAACACTTCAGGGCCTCTGGGGCAAGGACACGCTTACGGGGCAGGTGCCGCTGTTGCCGCGAAATTTTTAAAAGCTCGCTTGGGAGATGCCATTGATCATACCATTTATGCATACATTACGGACGGTGGCATTCAGGAAGAGATTTCACAAGGGGTGGGACGGCTTGCCGGACACTTGGGATTGGATAATTTCATTATGTTCTACGATTCCAATAACATTCAGCTTTCTACCACCACGGATGCCGTTACCAGTGAAGATGTGGCCAAGAAATACGAAGCGTGGAACTGGAAAGTGATCACGATAGACGGAAACAATGTGGATGAAATCCGCAAAGCGTTAACGGAAGCCAAGGCGGAAAAAGAACGCCCGACACTGATTATCGGCAATACCGTCATGGGACGCGGTGCCCTTGCAGCCGATTGCACGTCGTTTGAATGCCGGGTCTCCACGCACGGACAACCCCTGAGTGCGGCAGGAGCCGATTTTGCTCAAACCGTTAAAAACCTGGGAGGCGATCCGGAAAATCCTTTTGTCATCTTCCCGGAATCGGCGGCACTTTACAATAAAAGGAAAAAAGAACTGAAAGAAATTGTGGCAACCAAGAGAGCAAAACTCGATGAATGGGCAAAAGCCAATCCCGAACTTGCAGCGAAAAAACGCCGCTGGTTTGCCCGGGAACTGCCCGAAATCGATTGGGCCTCTATCGGGCAAAAACCCGATAACGCTACGCGTGCGGCATCGGCAACCGTGTTGGGCGTTTTGGCTCAAAAAGTGGAAAACATGATTGTTGCTTCTGCCGACTTGTCAAATTCCGACAAAACCGACGGGTTCTTAAAGTACACGAAAGCATTTGAAAAAAATGATTTCTCCGGAGCATTTTTGCAAGCCGGCGTAGCCGAATTCACCCTGTCGGCCATGTGTATCGGGATGAGTTTGCACGGAGGCGTTATTCCTGCCTGCGGCACGTTCTTCGCCTTTTCCGATTACATGAAGCCGGCCATTCGTGTGGCCGCACTGATGGGAACACCCGTTATCTTCATCTGGACCCACGATGCTTTCCGCGTGGGAGAAGACGGACCAACGCACCAACCCGTTGAACAGGAAGCACAAATCCGTTTGCTGGAAAAGTTGCAAAATCACCACGGACAAAATTCGATGCTTGTTCTCCGTCCTGCGGACGTGCATGAAACGACGGTCGCCTGGAAGATGGCGCTGGAAAATGCCCAAACACCTACAGGCTTGATTTTGTCAAGACAGAACATCAAGGATCTACCGGCTGCGGGATCCCGGTACAACGAAGCCTTACAGGCCGAAAAAGGGGCTTACGTGGTGCAGGACGAGAGTGACTACGACGTGATTCTCCTGGCTTCGGGGTCGGAAGTCTCCACCCTTGTCGAGGGAG
>JBGZJM010000184.1:0-12585 GCA_041848845.1 Petrimonas sp.
AATCGTGGAGCGTGGTTATCGCCTTCTTCGTGTGCTCGGCTATCGGCGTTTTCTTCGGATGGTATCCGGCTAAAAAAGCCGCCAGACTCGACCCGATCGAAGCAATCCGGTATGAGTGATGAAATGTCCCGATTGAGAACGGAGAACAAGGAGTAAAGAGCGAGAGACAAAGAACGCTGCTGGGAAAAAACAAAAAAATGAATATATTTGTACCCGATATGGAAAGGCAAAGGGAAATATGGCTTAGAGGCAAGGCGACCGTATTCATTCATGTGCTTGTCTGGTGCATCGTGTTTGTATTGCCTGTTTTTCTGGTGGAACGCGACAAGGTTTTCCAATGGTCGGAATTTCTAATAAGGTCTCTTCCGGTGATCATCTCTTTTTTGATTGTTTTTTATGCGAATTATTTTTACTTCGTCGATAAACTGCTGTTAAAAAAGAAAATAACGGAATTTGTTCTTGTGAATATAGCGATGATTTCAGCTATTGCTCTTTTGCTGCACCTCTGGCACGAAATCGAATATATATTTCACACTCCCTTGAGGGAACCACCGGCCGATGCGCCCAAAATTCCGGTCTTTGTTTTTATTTTCCGCGATATTTTTTCTCTTACTTTTGTGGGTGTATTGGGAATGGTGATGAAAGCCACGGAGCGGATAACGCAAATGCAGTCGCGACAAAAGGAATTGGAAAGGGCAATGGTGGAGGCGGAACTGAAAAACCTGAAAAACCAGATTAACCCGCATTTTTTGCTCAATACACTGAATAATATATATACCCTATCGCGGTTTAATTCACCCAAGACCTCCATAGCCGTAATGGAGCTGAGTGAACTTTTGCGGTATGTGTTGTATGACAACGATAGAGACCTTGTTCCCTTGCAAGACGAAGCGGCCTTTATCCGTAACTACATTGATTTAATGAAGCTGAGGCTTACCGAAAACGTGGAAGTTTCCGCCGTTATCCGTGTCGCCGGAGACAGTACGGTAAAAATCGCACCGCTTATCTTTATCTCACTCATCGAGAACGCATTCAAACACGGAGTGAACAACGATGAACCCTCTTTTGTCGAAATGGAGCTGATTGAAAAAGAGGAAGGACAAGTATATTTTATATGCCGGAACAGCTATTTCCCGAAAAATGGCTCAGACGACCGTAGCGGAAGCGGTATCGGATTGACTCAGGTACGGAAACGGCTCGATTTGCTTTATCCTCATCGGTATATATGGCATAAGGAGTTGGAAAATAACATTTACTCAACCGTGTTAATCATAAATACGTTAAAAAACGATGAGCCTCATTCTTGACTGTTGGATCCTGGACGACGAACCCTTGGCCCTGAGCCTGTTGGAATCGTATGTGAACAACACTCCTTTCCTGAAATTAACGGGAAAGTTCTCCTCTGCAAAATCGGCCATGCTGGAAATGACAAACCGGCAACCCGACGTTATTTTTCTCGATATCCAGATGCCGTTTGTCAACGGGATGGAGTTTGCGCGGCTCGTCAATGAAAAGACGAAAATCATTTTCATTACCGCCTTTAAAGAATATGCGCTGGAGAGTTACAGGGTGAATGCCGTGGATTACCTGCTGAAGCCCGTTTCTTATGCCAACTTCCTGTCGGCCGCCAAAAAGGCGCTCACCTGGCACGAGACCGCCCAAGCCAAAGAAACCATGCTTCATGCTCCGAAAAGGAGGGATGACGGTATTTTTGTAAAATCGGACTACAAAATCGTCCACCTGTTTTTCGGGGATATTTTATATGTGGAAGGGTTAAAGAATTATGTCAAGATTTTCACCCAAAAACACCCTAAACCGATCATTACCTTGATGCCCATGAAAGAGATCGAAGATATGTTGCCGAAAGAGGCGTTTATTCGTGTTCACCGGTCGTTTATCGTTTGCAAAAACAAGATTGAAAGTATTAATAAAAACCGTCTATGGATAGGCGGCCGCGAAATCTCAATCGGCCAGACCTACAAGGACGGTTTTATAAAAGAAATTCTTCCCAGGTCTGTCTGAAAAGGGGGTTATTGCTCCTTTCCCGTTTCGATATCCCCCTGAAACGAGATGGGTTGCCGATTGGTATCCGTGACTTGTAACCGGGCCGTTCCGTTCTCCCAGATATCGAAAAACAAAAACACCTCCCGGCCGGTATCTCTCGTCCGGATGTTTACCTGCCAATTCCCCTTTTTCCGGCCCGGATCCACCCGATAATCGAAGTCGGTACTGGTGAATTTTATTCCCCCCTCTGCCGGATTCATGGGGGCCACGTATGCCCGCCCGTAGTAGGGCAAATATGCCCGGACCGTATCGGGCGAAACTTTTACATCGTAATAGGGAGACAGGTAGATGGATTTGAAACCGGTAGGATAGGCGTAAGTCGCCTTAAAAGTAAAGTCGGAATCGCTGACTCTCCGGTTCACTTCTCCGGCTACAACCTCCTTCTCCGTTGCTGTCTGTGCTGTGCCACACAGGGTCAGTCCAAAAGCGACAGACAGCACAATAAGTAAATGTAATACTGAATGTTTCATCGGTTTATTCTTTTGTTTTACGATAAAACAAAAAACAAAGGGTTTTGTTGTCAGAATGGGGATAAATCGGTGAAAATGTTCAGGCTGTAATAGAAAGCCAACAGCATCAAAACAACGAAGTAAGACAAAATTTCCAGCCTGAAGGTGGTGTTGGTGTAAAAATGCGCCGCAATGAAGGAAAGAAATGCTACGATAATGTAGATCCAGATAAACGTGTGAGTCAGGTATAAAATCTGCAGAAGAAGGGAGAACAGGATTACGGAAATACTGAAGATCAATACTTTCTTGGTAAAGCTCCGTTCTCTTGTAATCTGCTTGCCATCAGCGATAATGATGAAAAACAAGAAAAGCATCATCGTCCCGATAAAGCCCCATTGCGGGACGGAAAAACCGGGCGTTTGCGCAATATCGTAGGTCTCGGAGAGACCTTTAAAAGGATTGATAAAGCCGGAGATGTTATCCCCAAAGACATAAAACACGAAAGCAATCCAAAATACCAGCATTACTCCAAAAACGGATGCGATAAAAGACCGGAAGTTTATTCTGCCCATGGCCGATAACCCGATTAACCACAAGGGCAGAAACCATAAAGCGTGGATTTGGAAGATTCCGGCAATGGTTATCAGAGCGCTGAACTGATAAGCAAACCGGTGGGAATGGTGGTACTGATACGATGCCAGTAACGGGAAAAGGGCCCAGAGAACGAAGATGAGCCCCGGAAAATCGGGAGTCATTTTCAGAAAGAACGGATGGACGCTAAACAGAATCAGCGGAAGATAAAAAGGCATCGCTGTCCGCATGCGGATCACGCCGTAGCGGACGTTCAATTCGGAAAGGAGGTAGGAGATAATAAAGACACAGAGTGTGCTCGATAAGAAAGAGAGAAAGGGATTTTCTAGAAAAAAAGGTTCGATATAGGGCCAGATAAAGCCGGTGTTGTTCACCGGAAAATCAGGCAAGCCTTTTTTTAAAAACATCAGAAAACGCAACGCGATGACAGTGATAGAAACAACCAGTGAAATAAATCGCGATTCCACAAAAAAGGATTTGAAGTTTCTAACGAGCAGGGTGTTCATTTTTATCTTAAGTCAAAGCCGATGTCTTTTCGGAAATAACTGTTTTCGAAAGCGATTTTCTCGATATTTCTGTAAGAATTTTCCAGCGCTTCATCCATCGTTTGTCCGTAGGAGGTTACCGCCAAGACACGTCCGCCTGATGTCACGGGGATGTCGTTTTTCAACATTGTCCCGGCATGAAAAACAATGGAGTCCGTTATCTGTTCAACTCCCGATATGATCTTTCCTTTTTCGTAACTGCCCGGATATCCTCCGGAAACCATCATCACGGTAACGGCGTGCCTGTTATCGATTTCCACCGTTTTCGTATCCAGGGTTTCGGTGGCTACACTTACAAAAAGATCCAGGATATCCGACTTGACAAGCGGCAGCACCACTTCCGTTTCGGGGTCACCCATCCGTACGTTGTATTCAATCACCTTCGGCTCACCGTCCACATTGATCAATCCGAGGAAGATAAAACCCTTGTATTCGATCTTTTCCGCCTTAATTCCGTTGACAGTGGGAAGAACGATCCGCTGTTCCACCTTTTCCATAAACCCGGCATCGGCGAAAGGAACAGGTGAAACCGCACCCATACCTCCTGTGTTTAGCCCGGTGTCGCCCTCTCCAATACGTTTGTAGTCTTTGGCAACAGGCAGGATTTTGTACGACTTTCCGTCGGTCAGCACAAAAACCGAGCATTCAATCCCCTTTAAGAACTCCTCGATAACCACCTTGTCGCCGGCTGAACCGAACATCCCGTTAAGCATTTCCCAAAGCAGGCGTTTGGCCTCGTTGATATCATCGACAATGAGCACTCCTTTTCCGGCCGCCAACCCATCGGCTTTCAGGACGTAAGGCGGCTGCAACGATTCCAGAAAAAGATTTCCCTCTTCAATATTACCCAACTTAATCGTTTTATATCGCGCCGTGGGGATATTGTGGCGGCTCATGAATTCTTTGGCAAAATCCTTGCTCCCTTCCAGCTGGGCCCCCTTTTGGGAAGGGCCGATAACGGCAATGTGGCACACGTCCTCGTCGTTGCGGAAATAATCGTAAATTCCCTGAACAAGAGGAGCTTCCGGCCCAACCACAATCATGTCCACATCGTTTTCCAAAGAAAACGATTTCAACGCCTGAAAGTCTGTCGGAGAGATGGCAACGTTTGTTCCCAACGATGCAGTCCCCGCGTTTCCGGGCGCAATAAACAAGTTGTTCAGGTACTTGCTGCCACGCATACGCCAGGCAAAAGCATGTTCGCGCCCACCGGATCCAAGAATTAATACGTTCATAGTCAACTGGAAGAGAAATTTACACCAATAATCATCTGTTGGACGTACAAAACTACTAAAATTAAATTAAACAATAAACTTCTAAAAGCTTTTCTTGATAACGTTTTGAAAAAAATTTACCTTTGTGTGCATTATGGAAAAAAACAAAATTACCCGATTGTTCGGGATAAAGTATCCCATCATTCAGGCCGGAATGGTCTGGTGTAGCGGATGGCGATTGGCATCGGCGGTAAGTAACTCCGGGGGATTGGGCCTGATCGGTGCCGGTTCGATGCATCCCGGAACGTTGCGTGAGCACATACAGAAATGCAAGATGGCTACCGGTAAGCCTTTTGGCGTGAATATCCCGCTGATGTATCCACAAATTGAAGAGATCATGCAGATTGTAATGGATGAGAAAGTACCCATCGTCTTCACATCGGCAGGAAATCCAAAGACGTGGACCGCAAAACTGAAAGCCGAAGGCATTATTGTGGCGCACGTGGTATCCGGTTCGAAATTCGCCTTGAAATGCGTTGAAGCGGGTGTGGACGCTGTTGTCGCGGAGGGTTTTGAAGCCGGAGGACACAACGGACGGGAAGAGACCACCACGCTGGCGCTTATTCCGCAGGTGCGGAAAGTCACCGGTTTGCCGCTTATTGCTGCCGGAGGTGTAGCCACGGGCGAAGGAATGGCTGCCGTTTTTGCGCTTGGGGCCGAGGGTGTACAGGTGGGTACCCGTTTCGCGCTTACCGAGGAGAGCTCGGCCAGCGATGCGTTCAAGCAGAAGTGTATTTCTCTGAACGAGGGTGACACCATGCTTTCGCTGAAGAAAGTCAGTCCCACCCGATTGGTGAAAAATGATTTTTACCGTCGGGTGCAGGAGTTGGAAGACCGGGGAGCATCTGCCGACGAGCTCCGCGCGTTACTGGGGCGCGGTCGTTCCAAACGCGGCATATTTGAAGGAGATCTGGTGGAGGGCGAGCTGGAAATCGGGCAGGTCGCGTCTCTGATAGACGCTGTTGTTCCTGCGGAACAGGTGGTCGAAGGGATGATGAAAGAATATTACGAGACAGTGGAAAAACTGAACAGGATTGTATTTTAATCGTATCCTCCCACATGAGAAAATATTTTATTCTTCTTTTATTATCTGTTTGCGCAAGCTTGCTGCTTGCCCAACAAAACAAGTTGTTCACGTTGGACGAACTTATTCCGGGAGGAAAAAACTTTTACCGTTATTATCCGCAAATAGCCGAACAATTTCAGTGGCACGGCGATGAGTTGATGATGCTCAGGGACGATTCCGTTTTCCGGGTCGACCCGGTGAATCCCAGCCATCCAACATTTGTTTTCCGGTTCGATGAAATCCGGGAAAAAGAAAAAGATGGAGGAATTGTCTCCCGTGTGCGCTTTGACAGGGACGGAAGCGATAACCTGGTATTTTCATCTGCCAGCGGCACGGGAGTGTATGACTTGAAAACCGGGCAGGTAATCTTGTCTGTTGATTTTCCCGAAAACAGCGCCAACCGGGAACTTTCGCCCGGCAATGTTTATCTCGCCTACACAAAAGAGAATAACTTGTATATAACGGACGGGACAGGTAAAGAGACGGCAATCACTTCGGAAGACAATAAGGGGGTTGTTTACGGTCAGGCGGTTCACCGGGATGAGTTCGGAATTAAAGGCGGCATCTTTTGGTCACCCGCCGGAAACAAACTGGCGTTTTACCGGATGGATGAAACCATGGTTGCCGAATACCCGGTTGTGGATGTCTCCGCCCGGACCGCGACGGAGAAAAGCATCCGCTATCCGATGGCCGGAGAGAGAAGTCATGAAGTAACCGTTGGCGTGTATGACATACAGACCGGGCAAACCGTTTACCTGAAAACCGGTGAACCCGGGGACAAATACCTGACAAGCGTCGCCTGGAGTCCCGACGAGAAATTTATATACGTGGCCGAGCTTAACCGTGAGCAAAATCACCTGAAGATGAACCGGTACGATGCCGGGTCGGGTGATTTTGATAAGACACTCTTCGAAGAAACGCATCCCAAGTACGTGGAGCCTGAAAATCCGGTCTTGTTTGTGAGGGACAACCCCGAGCAATTTGTCTGGCAAAGCCGTCGGGACGGATTCAACCACCTGTACCTGTACGACACGTCGGGCCGGTTGCTGAAGCAACTCACCCGGGGAGACTGGGAAGTAACGGATGTTATCGGTTTTGACGGAAAAGGACAACACCTGTTTTTTGTCTCCACCCAGCCAAGCCCTTTGGAGAGGCATGCTTACAGCGTAAACTTAAAAAGCGGAAGCATCCACCGGCTCACCACTGTTCCGGGCATGCACTCCATTGCCGTCAGCAACTCGGGGAGATACCTGGTCAGCCGTTATTCAGCCGGCGATAATCCCGGTAAAATCGACGTTATTGACTTGAGAAACGCCAAAACGGTTACACTCGCTTCCGCCCGGGATCCTTTTGCCGGAATCGGTATGCCCCGTGTTGAGTTGGGAAGCCTGAAAGCTGCCGACGGTAAAACCGATTTGTTTTACCGGATGGTAAAGCCCGCCAACTTCGATGCCATGCAAAAATACCCTGTGGTCGTATATGTCTATGGTGGCCCGCATTCGCAACTGGTGCAGAATCGCTGGCGGTACGGTTCGGGCGGCTGGGAAACCTATATGGCACAGAAAGGATACCTTGTTTTTGTGTTGGATAACCGGGGTACATCGTTTCGGGGACGCGCCTTCGAGGATGTTACTCACCGCAGGCTGGGTGTGGTGGAGGCCGAAGACCAGATGCGCGGCGTGGAATTCCTGAGATCGCTGCCTTACGTGGATGCCGACAGGATGGGCGTACACGGCTGGAGCTACGGCGGATTTATGACGATCAACCTGTTGCTGCGCTACCCGGAGGTATTCAAGGCGGGCGTTGCCGGTGGCCCGGTGATCGACTGGAAATATTACGAAGTGATGTACGGTGAACGTTACATGGATACACCTCAGGAGAATCCGGACGGTTACGCGGAGACAAGTTTGCTGAACAAAGCCGGCAGGCTGAAATCGAGGCTGCTTATCATTCACGGCGACGAGGATCCGGTAGTGGTGATGCAGCACAGCTTGCAGTTCTTGAAGTCGTCGATCGGCGCAGGCACGCACCCCGACTTTTTCGTCTACCCCGGACACGGGCACAACATGGTGGGCCGGGACCGTGTGCATTTGCACGAACACATCACACGCTATTTTGAGGATTTTTGCCGATAGCGAAGGTAGGTCGGATTACGCACAAAAATCATAAATTGTTCGTACCTTTGTCCGTTAGAATATGCAACAAAACTTGTTTTCTTCCGATAAATTCTCGTTCTTCAGCCTGGGAAGCGGTAGTTGCGGTAATTGTTATTACCTGGGGAACAGTCACTACGGGATGCTTATCGATGCCGGATTGGGGCCGCGCATTATCAAAAAAAGATTGGGCGATCACGGTATCGATTTTTCGTCGATTTACGCCCTTCTGGTGACACACGACCATTACGACCATATCAAATCGGCCGGGTATCTGAGCGAAAAATTTCATATACCGGTCTATGCCACCGAGAAGGTGCACCGGGGCATTCGCAACTGTCCCCTGGTTAAAAACAGCATCAACGGTGCAACCAAACGAATTATCGAGAAGGGAGAGTCGTTTCAGATAGAAGATTTCAGGATTACCGCCTTCGATGTCCCGCACGACAGCAGCGACAATACCGGTTATTTTTTTGAATTCGGTAATCACAAGCTTACACTGGCAACCGACATCGGAACGATAACCGATGAGGTGGCCCATTACGCCGGAAAAGCCAACCACCTGGTTATTGAAAGCAATTACGACGAAGAGATGCTCCACAACGGCAGGTATCCCCATTTCCTTAAACAGCGCATAAGTAACGGAACGGGACATTTGAGCAACCGGCAGACTGCCGAGTTCCTGGCAAACAACTGCTCATCGCATCTGCGGAATATCTGGCTTTGCCACCTGAGCGGCGATAACAACAGCCCCGGTCTGGCATACGAAACAGTGAAGAATGAACTTGTCCGCAAAGGTATAGAAGTAGGGGTGAATGTGAACTTAGGCGTTTTCCGCCGCAATGTGTTGTCTTCGAAAATCGAATTTTAAACAAGCTGACCTCCGGGAGACCACCATCCAATAACGTCGGAAATGGGGAAGACACTGAAAGAAAAAACGGTAAACGCGTTGGTCTGGAATACCTTCGACAAGACGTTTTCGCAAATTGCGTACGCCATTGTCGGGATTATCCTGGCCAATGCCCTCTTTCCCGAAGATTTCGGGTTGATCCACATCATCACGGTCTTCTCCGCTTTTCTCAGTATTTTTATCGACAGCGGCTTTACGGTTGCGCTTATACAACGGAAAAACATTACTGACAGGGATTACAACACCATTTTCTTTTTCAATTTATCGGCATCAATAGCCTTATATCTGCTCCTCTTTTTTCTGGTGCCGCTTATTGCGGTCTGGTTCGAAGACGCACAGCTGGTCCCGCTCTCCCGGACAATGTTCCTTACTGTGATCATACAGGCCTTTGGGTTGGTGCAGAGCAGCATCCTGATGCGCAACATGCACATGAAGGCCTTTGCCATATCCAACATTGTTCCGTTGTTGATATCGGGCACCGTGGCCGTAATATTGGCTTTAAACGGATACGGCCCCCGGGCATTGGTCGCCCAGGCACTGACATTGGCCACTACACGATCCATCCTGTTATGGGTACAGAATAGTTGGCGTCCACAAATTCAATTTGACAAAACATCGTTCATGAGTCTTTACTCAACAGGGAAGAACATGTTTCTCACCTCATTTACCGGGACATTTTTCCAGAACCTGTATCCGCTAATTATCGGTATTTGGTACAGTCTCAGGGAGCTGGGATTCTATAGCCAGGCAGATCGCTGGAGCAAGATGGGATATACCGCCGTGGGACAGGCCTTGGGACAATCGCTTTTCCCCGCATTGTCGTCCATACAGGATGACCCCGAACGGATGCGGCGTGTTTACGGGAAAACAAACCGCGCCGCGGCCTACCTCTCTTTTCCTTTCTTTCTGGGATTGATCGTTGTGGCAACACCGTTGTTCCATGTCCTGTTCGGCACAAAATGGGACACCTCGATTCCACTATTCCAGCTCCTGCTGGTAAAGGGGATCTTCTTTGTCTTTACTACCCTGATGACCAATTACATTATTGCCCAGGGAAAAACAAAAACAGTCTTTCATTTGGAATTGATAAAAAACGGCGTTATCCTTCTTGCCATCTTACTCACCGTGCGGATAAGCATCCCCGCGTTAGTGGCGGGACAGGCCGCGGCGGGATTGGCTCATTATGCCATCGCGCTCATTGTTACGAGCCGGGCCACGCAATACAGCATCAAACAACAATTGAAAGACATATTTCCCCACATGGTGATCGGCGCATCGGTATGCGCCCTGTTGACGCTTGTCCCGATAATCACCGGGAATCCTTACTGGCAACTGGCATTACAGATTACAGCCGGCTTTCTTATTTACACCGGCATCAACAAATTGTTGCGATCGACCATACAACAAGATATATTCAATACAATCGCAAACAAGATAAAAAACGTAAAGGATATCCGGAAGAACGATCACAAAGGCAACAACGATTCTACGGTAGAGTGAAGCAATCCGCAGTCGTATAATATCTTTTCCGCAAATTCGCGGAAAGCGCCCCGGCCACCCTGTCTGCTTGTCACATAGCTCACCTCTTTTTGAATATAATCCGAAGCATCAGCCGGTGCGGCACTATACCCCACGGCGCGCAACAGGGGCAGGTCGTTGATATCGTCACCGATAAACGCAATATCCTGCAATGAAATATGGAGTTCCCGGCAAAGAAGCTTAGCCAGTTCCAGTTTATCCCGAACGCCCGTATAACAACGTCCGATGCGAAGTTTCCGCGCCCGTTGCTTCACGATTTCCGTGTTCTCACCGGTCATAATGACCGTATCGATACTGTGTTGCCGAAGCATCGCCACCCCCCATCCGTCACGGACAGAGAATTTTTTCATCACATCGCCTTCGGCCGTATAGTACATGCCGCCATCCGTCCATACCCCATCGATATCCGTAATCACCAATTTCGGGAGTTTTTTCTTCATTCCGCTTTCATCCATATTCATCATTATGGGTCAACCCAGGAAATCACCATAAATAATTTCATCCTTCGGTATTTTCTTTGTCACCGTACGCCCGATCACAATTCCCCTGTCTGCCCACCGATAACCGTCGCCCGGGCTTAGAAGGTGCAGGTCGCTTTCGGAGATCACATCTCCCGGCAACAGGTCCCGCCTGGCAGCCAACGACCGTTCGAGTTTGCCGCGCGCTTCCGCAACTTCCTCTTCCACGAAAAGATCTTCTTTCCCTAACCACCTTTCGGTCACACGAATATCACGGATCATACGGTTGACCCCGTCAGGACCCAATGACCCGGCCTGGTCTGTCCCTTTCATGCGGCGGTCGATGGATACATGTTTTTCTATTATCTCTGCCCCCATCCCTACAGCAACCCCCGCCGCCGCGATACCGATGGTGTGGTCGGAAAATCCGATACGGTACTGACCGTAATGCTTCTTCAGGTAACGGATCGTATTGAGGTTCAATTTATCGGGATGCGTGGGATATTGCGACACGCAATGCAGTATGGATATGCTGGAGTGATACCGGGTAATAATATCGAGCGCATCATCCAGCTCTTTCTTTCCTGTCATGCCGGTCGACAAGATTATAGGTATCTTGGTTTCGGCCATCGCTGCCAGCAACGGAAGGTTGGTCAGGTCGCGGCTGGCCACTTTCAGATAGTCGGGTGTGAAAAGTTTCAGCAACGAGAGGCAACCTATTGCACATAGGGTTTCCACGAATTCCAGTCCTCTCGAGCGGGCATGAAGGTATATTTCGTAATGTTCTTCGTCCGACAACTCAAGGAACGCCCGATGCTCACCATAGGTCTTGCCGAAAGCGTGGGGAGAATCATACGGTTGATTCATCTGTGAGACTGACAGCTCCTCTTTCAAGTCGCGTTTCGTCAATTTCACGGCATCCATCGGCTTCAGGTCGATATCGAAAACCTCCTCTTTCACCGGACGGGACACCAGGTCGACAATCAGTTTGGCGATATCCACCGAACCGTTATGATTCTGCCCGATCTCCCCGATTATATAGGTATGTTGCTTTATCATAATTTATTTAGAGTTCAAAAGGATTTGCTGTTTCATCTGTTCGTAAAATCCGGGAAAAGCCTCCAATGTTTCCAGTACAGACTGAATATCGATCCTCCCGTACCTTTCCATGCAACGGCCATAGATGGTGCGTTGCATTTCAAAATCTTCCGGCGTGTCCAGCGTCAGGCGGATATTCCTATTCTCTTCTATCTCCCGCGGAATCGGGATGAGATCGACAGTGAAACCGTCCGGGTGGGTGTAAATGTAATTGGTGACATGCTCCCGGTAAAGGCTTTCTGTTGTTGCCTCCGCCACACGTTTCAGCGCATCGGAACGCACGGCTTCCGGCCAGAATCCCCAATGTGTTTTTATCGTTGGGATACCCCCGGATGTGGAAAAAGCGATATATTCATGATGCTGCGCGTTGATACGCCCGGCCAACATCTCCACGGCATCCATGTCGAGGAACGGATTGTCCGCGCAAACACGGATCAC
>JBGZJM010000185.1:0-3139 GCA_041848845.1 Petrimonas sp.
ATTTATTCTAATAATCCAACAATATCTTGAAATACTATAATAGCCATTTTCTGGGCATAAAAAAGGGTGCAAATCTCGTAATTACTTGATTTACACCCTTTGTTGCGGTATGGACGGGACTCGAACCCGCGACCCCCTGCGTGACAGGCAGGTATTCTAACCAGCTGAACTACCACACCGTTTGCAAATCGTTTCCGATAGCGAGTGCAAAGGTAGTTATATTTTTAAAACCTGCAAATATTTCACCGTATTTTTTTTGCTTTTTCTTGCACTCGTTATGAAAACTGATTATTGCGTATCTGCCTTCCCTTCCGGTTTTAACCATTGATCGAACCACCGGAAGAATTCACGCTGGAACAAAATTCCGTTTTGCGGTTTAAAAATCCAATGATTCTCATCGGGAAAAATCAGCATCCGTGAAGGAATACCACGAAGCTGTGCCGCATTGAACGCCATCATTCCTTGTGACGCCAAAATACGATAATCAAGCTCGCCGTGAGTTATCATAATGGGCGTATCCCATTTATCCACAAAGCGATGCGGGGACGTAGCGTATGTTTTCAGCGCTACGGCATTTAATTTATCCCAATAAGGCCCTCCCATATCCCAGTTGGCAAACCACATCTCTTCGGTCTCGAGATATTGTGCTTCCAGGTTGAAAATTCCGGCATGCGATAAAAATGCTTTAAAACGTTTATCGTGGTTTCCGGCAAGCCAGTAAACGGAAAATCCGCCGTAACTTGCTCCCGTGCAGCCCAAGCGGGTTTCATCCACGTAAGGTTCTTTGGCCAACGCATCAATAGCCGAAAGATAATCTTTCATGTTTTGCCCGCCGTAATCACCGCTGATCTGTTCGTTCCATTCCTGTCCGAATCCCGGTACCCCCCGACGGTTGGGAGCCACCACAATGTATCCGTTGGCAGCCATCATTTGCAGGTTCCACCGGTAAGACCAGAACTGGCTTACCGTGCATTGAGGGCCACCCTGACAATACAACAATGCCGGATAAGTTTTTGTGGAATCGAAGTCAGGCGGATAAACCACCCAGGTCAGCATCTGTTTCCCGTCGGTGGTCTCAATCCAGCGTTCCTCCGTTTCGCCCATGGTCAGCTGCTCCAGGATGTGTTTGTTCTCAAAGGAAATTTCAGTGGCTTGCCCGTTGGCGAGTTCAACGGAGTATATCTCGTCGGGTTGCGACAGGGAATGGCGTTTTGCGATAAGTTTTCCGTTTCCAAGCGCAACGGATGCATAGTCGTGCTTGCCTTTGGTTATTGGCGAAACCTGTCTCGACCGGATATCGGCAGAGAACAGTTGCGTTTTGGCTTCCACGCAAGCCACCAAATAAAGGGTTTTATTATCCGTGTTCCAGGCAAAAGCGTCGGTATTGTAGTCGAAATTCTCCGTCACGTACGTCTTATCACCCGTTGCCAGGTCCATTACAAACAGCCTGTTCTTGTCGGCCTCATACCCGTCACGCTCCATGCTTTGCCAGGCGAGTTTCGAACCGTCGGGCGAAAACTGCGGATTCACATCGTAACCCATCATTCCTTCGGTCATGTTTGTTGTTTTTCCTCTTTCCACATCGTAAAAATAGATATCGGAATTGGTGGAAACGGCATATTCCTTTCCTGTTTTTTTACGGGAGGTGTATGCGATGGTTTTCCCGTCGGGGCTCCAGGCCAGTTGTTCTATCCCGCCAAAAGGCAGCATGGGAGCCTCGTAAGGCTCATCCTGGAGTAAGTCGATGATGTTCGATACTTTATCGTCGCTGAAATCAGCCACAAACGTGTGGGGGATTTCTTCCACCCAACTGTCCCAATGCTTGTACATCAGGTTATCCACGATCCTGCCCGATGCCTCCGGCAAATCAGAATATTTATCTTTCGCAGTCTCCCTTATCTTAACATTCTTGATAAACAGAACTTTTTTATTGTCGGGAGAAAAAATAAACCCGTTGATGCCGCCTTCCACGTTAGTTATTTTTTTCATGCCTCCGCCATCGGGATTCATTGTCCATATTTGCGACGTGCCTCCTTCGTTACTCAAAAATGCAATTCTTTTTCCTTCCGAAATCCATTGCGCGTTGCTTTCCCGCGCATTGGTAACCGTTAGCTGTTTTTTATCACTTCCGTCGGAATTCATGATAAAAAGCTCAGGATTGGTCTTGTTCTGCTTAATATCGACGTAAGTAACCTGATAAAGAATTTTCGACTTATCCGGCGACACTTCCACACTTCCTATACGTCCAAAACTATGCAGAATTTCGGGGGTCATTAATCTACTCTCCACTTTTATTTTCGATCTTCCCATAGCTTCCCCCAGGTTCTTTGAATCAGTATCCGATTTCTGTCCGTTGTTACATGAGAGTAACAGTCCTGTCGCTGCCATTGTCATAAAAAACGATTTTAGTTTCATAGAATACTTGTTTATAGCCGTTTGATTTTTTAATCTGAAATCTTTTCAACAATTCTCCCATCCATCATGTGAACGGTTCGATCTGTAATGGATGCCAGTTGTTCGTCGTGTGTTACAATGATAAACGTTTGATTTAGCTGGCGGCGAAGTTCAAAAAACAATGAATGCAGTTCGGCTTTATTATCGGTATCAAGGCTTCCCGAGGGCTCATCGGCAAAAACAACTACCGGATCGTTTATCAATGCGCGGGCAACGGCCACACGTTGTTTTTCTCCTCCGGAGAGTTCGGCAGGCTTGTGTCCCATTCGTTCGCTCAGCCGCATCATAGCCAAAAGTTTTTTTGCCTTTTTCTCCGCCGCACCCTGCTTCGCGTTACCGATCAGCGCGGGTATCATAACGTTTTCCAAAGCCGTAAATTCCGGCAGCAGCTGATGGAACTGAAAAACAAAACCTATATTCTTGTTACGAAAATCCGCAAGTTTTTTCTCGCCGAGTTTACTCAGGTCGTTGTCGTCAATCAACACCTTTCCGGAATTTGCCTTTTCAAGTGTGCCCATAATCATCAACAGCGTGGTCTTTCCCGCACCGCTGGGACCCACAATCGATACAATTTCCCCTTTATTAACTTCCAAATCAATCCCCTTGAGCACCTGGAGATCACCAAAACTCTTCTGTATCTTTTCAACCTTTATCATTCGAAACATTATTTCCAAATCCTCTGCGA
>JBGZJM010000186.1:0-4701 GCA_041848845.1 Petrimonas sp.
AGGATCTTTGTCCGTGCAGGCCTGAAAGACCGAAAAGGCCGAAAACAATGCTGCGATGACGGTAAAACTATTCTTTTTCATTGTATTATCGGATAGAGAATTTGAAATTTATCTTTGTCGGTTGTACGACCGAATGAAAGGAAGTGACACAGGCGGCGGCAAAACACTGTCCATGTGTACTTTTGAACTCCGGTTTGGACAAATCTGAAGAAAGTGACATTCTGTTTCCGAGAAGCATGGTGGTTTACGGTTGAAATCGCTTAATGGAAGCAAAGAGTTTGACTGATTGTTTTCTAAAGAGTTTTTTCATGGTAATAAATTTTGCAAACAAAGGTATAATTTGTTTTTTAAACGACAAGTGTTTAACTAAAAAAATGTGTCGCATCGGCTTTTCGGTAAATCCGGGATAATTTCCGAAGAAGGCGGTTTCCGATTTTGTATTGCCCGGGAATAAGCCTTGTTTTTGCCTCTTTTTCGTATCTTTGTCGGGTAACCCTTTGCGTGAACAATGAAAATGAAGACAAAAATAGTATTTTATTCGGACAAAAATAATTTAGGTGCAGGCTGAACGCACTGCCGATAATCCTTTTGATATAGGGTAAGGTCGCAAACTCTGCGGAGTTTTGCGGCCTTTTTTGTTGAAAAAACAGAAAGATTTCGATTGAGACGGCTTGATTGAATTTATTAAACCGCGAAAAATTTTTTTAGCAAAAACCCCTTCGATTTTTATTAAAAACGATGTTGAGGGGATAAGTGAAATTGTTGTGATTTTTGATAAACGATGATTGAATCGGAGGATGAAAAAGGTAGTGATGGTAAAAATAGTCAACGAATTGGTGGGGCGAATTTTTTGTACAAAAAAGCCCGAAAACATTTTTTAAGGCCGTACCCGCACATAAAAACCGTTGTTTTCGGTTTCGCGAGTTTTGCTTCTCCCGAATTATTTCCGTTTCTTTGTCTCATTATTCATCTTAATACTTAAATCTATGAGTACAATCCTCTCTTTAGCTCCACAGCGCGTGTGGAAGCATTTTTATGACTTGACGCAAATTCCCCGCCCGTCGGGACACATGAAGCAAGTGACCGAATTTTTGCTCGACTTCGGCAAACAACACGGTTTGGAGGCTTTTACCGATGAAATCGGCAACGTGATTATCCGCAAACCGGCCACTCCGGGCATGGAAGACCGCAAAGGCGTCATTCTGCAAGCACACATGGATATGGTTCCGCAGAAGAATAACGATACGGTACACGATTTTCTGAAAGACCCCATTAAGGCTTACGTCGACGGCGATTGGGTAAAGGCCGAAGGAACGACGCTGGGGGCCGACAACGGACTCGGTGTGGCCGCCATCATGGCCGTGATGGAGGCCAAGGATCTGAAGCACGGCGATTTGGAAGCACTCATCACCACGGACGAGGAAACCGGAATGGTCGGCGCTTTCGGTCTGAAGCCCGGTGTGGTGAAAGGCGAAATCCTGCTGAATCTGGATTCGGAAGACGAAGGCGAACTCTATATCGGATGTGCCGGCGGCGTTGACATCACGGCCACGCTCGGCTATAAGGAAGTGGCTCCCGATACCGACGATATCGCCTTGAAAATCACTTTGAAAGGACTTCGGGGCGGACACTCCGGCCTTGAAATCAATCAGGGAAGAGGCAACGCCAACAAGTTGCTTGTGCGTTTCGTTCGCGAAGCCATTGCCGGTTACGAAGCCCGTTTGGCATCGTGGGAAGGCGGCAATATGCGCAATGCCATTCCGCGCGAGGCGCAGGCCATCCTCACCATACCGGCAGAGAACGAAGGAGAATTGCTGGGATTGGTGAAATACTGCGAAGACTTGTTCAATGCCGAGTTCTCGGCCGTTGAAACGCCCATCAGCCTCAAGGCCGAACGGGTGGCACTTCCCGCCGGACTGGTTCCCGAAGAAATACAGGACAATCTGGTCAGTGCCATTTTTGCTTGTCAAAACGGGGTAATGCGCATGATTCCCACCGTTCCCGACACAGTGGAGACTTCTTCCAACCTTGCCATTATCACCATCGGCGGAGGAGAGGCAGCCATCAAAATACTGGCGCGCAGCTCATGCGACAGCATGAAAGAAAATCTGGCCACAAGCCTCGAATCCTGCTTCTCCATGGCCGGGATGAAAGTCGAATTGAGCGGAGCCTATTCCGGTTGGCAGCCCAATGTGGAATCGCCCATTCTGCATGCCATGAAAAAATCGTATGAAGAACAGTTCGGCAAAGCCCCCGAAGTGAAGGTTATCCACGCCGGACTGGAATGCGGCATCATCGGAGCCATCCTGCCCGGTCTGGATATGATTTCTTTCGGCCCCACGTTGCGCTCTCCGCATTCGCCCGATGAGCGTGCGCTGATTCCCACGGTGAGCAAGTTTTACGACTTCCTCGTGGCCACATTGGCGCAAACACCGAAACGCGTGTGAATCAAGTCCGCGGATAATCCCCCCTCTTCTCAGGCCGGCTTCTCGAAAACAGACAGCCGGCCTGTTTGTTTTTACTCCCCCCTCGAAGGCAGTTGCAACTCTTCTTTAATCCTGATTGTCAGGTTTTATGCTTTATTATGAATAAGCGTGGAACTTTTCGTCTCTCTCCCTTGTTGTATATAATATTTCTCCGAGTTTTACATTTTACTTCCGACTAAGTTATAAATTCCGATCTCTTGGCGAACATTTATCCTTTTTCGTTGTTCTTTTACCCGGACTTATTTACAGACTATAATAATATTTGATGAAGATGAAAAGAAAACTTGCCCTTTTGCTGTGTTGCGCATGGTTGGCGGGCGCAACAATTTCTTGTACGGACATAGACATCACGATGCCTAAAGGACCGAAAGGAGACGATGGGCTTTCAGCCTATGACCTGTGGAAGCAGAAAGTGGCCGACGGCACAATCAGTTGGCCGGTCAATCAGCTGACGGAAACCGACTTTTTCAGATACATAGCCACGGGAGCCACAGGGGCTACGGGAGCCACCGGGAAAAGTGCTTATGAAGAATGGAAAGAATACATCGCTTCGGGAAATGTGCCTGATCCGCATAATTCCGGAGCAATGTGGAATCCTGCGGCAAACAGCATGAGCGATTTCTGGAGATTCCTGACGGGAGCCACCGGCGAAAGCGGGCAGACACCCTACATCGGCGTAAACGGAAATTGGTGGATCGGTACGGTAGACACCCAGCAACAGGCTCAAGGAGCAAAAGGAGCCGATGCAACGCCTCCCACAGTGACCATCGACGCTGCGGATGGCACTTGGATCATCAATGGCGTGGATACCAATAAGCCCTCCAAAGGAGAAGACGGCAATACTCCCGAAGTACTCATCAACAGTGCGGGAAACTGGGTGATCGACGGCTATGATACCGGAATCCGGGCATACGGACGCGACGGCAGTACACCCTCGGTCACCATTGATTCTGACGGTACGTGGGTCATCAACGGTGTAGACACAGGTTTGCCCTCTCAGGGGGCAACAGGTCCTCAAGGTCCTGCCGGTACAAATGGCACCAACGGTGTTTCGCCCACAATAACCATCGACACCAATGACGGAACGTGGATTATTAACGGTGTAGACACCAATTTGCCTTCTCAAGGAGCTTCCGGCGCAAACGGTACAAACGGTACAAACGGAACTAACGGCACTAACGGCACAGACGGTAAGAGTGCCTACGATTTATGGAAAGAATACATTGCCGGCGGTACGGTGGAAGACCCTCATAATCCGGGTACGATATGGCCGGCCACCAAAAACTCCTTATCCGACTTTTGGGAATTCCTTCGCGGAGGAACGGGAGCATCAGGGCTCGACGGACAGCCGGGCATCACGAAGATATTGGGAAAATACAACGTGTTGCCGCTCTATTATAACGGTACGCTGCGCGAATATGTGGACCCGACCAATGGTTCGGTCAGGTTTGCCGTATTCGATATGAATGGTATGGCTGTCGGAGCGGGTGTTCAGGTGAAAGGTTTGCCGGGTATGACCGCTACCGAAACATTTACGACAGATGCTTACGGACATTTTGAAGTGACATGGGATAAACTGCCCAACATGGTTTTGGAAACCGGACGTAAGGGTACGGCCACCGTCATCGCAAGCGGTACGCAGTACACTTCTGCACCCAATACGCTTGTGCCCAATCGCGTCAATACCCGCATTGAAGAGATATTCATTTATCCGCGCCAGATGACGTCAGTCGTGGGCGGAGGCTCTCAACCTACCAATAATTTTACGGCAATCAAGTATAAGTACCAGCGTCAGGTCGACGGAGTTTGGGGAGACTATCCGGAAAGCTACGCCAAACCGACTCTTTCGTGCGTGAAAGTGGTTGATCCCACACAGCCCATCAGTGCGACTAATGTTCTTACCGGAGCAGAATACACGAAATGGGGATTATCGAAAGATCAATTCTCTGCAAACTTCAACGGAGTCAGAGACTCTACCGTCTTCCTGATTATTCGTCCCGTTGTGCTTACCAATGATGAAAAGAACAGCCCTAACGGCCCCAGTACGCAGATTCATTATCTGTTCAGACCGCGTTGGGTCAATACAAAGAATTATCCGTGGGACGGTACGAAACAATATTATACGTTGCGTGGAGAAACGCTTTTCTACGGACAGAATCCGTTGATGGAAGCAGCTGTGCACATCCCGGAAATTCACCCCGATCCTTATATCAAT
>JBGZJM010000187.1:0-4219 GCA_041848845.1 Petrimonas sp.
GATATGGTTCCCGGATAAGAAACGAAAACCAGCCCGGTAGCCATGGCGTCTATACTGGTGGCAAAAGCCAGTACAACCACTTTTCTCCAATCAACAACAATATCTTCCTGACAATCGCAACCTACACACTCCCCTTGAGGTTTGGAGATAAGGCTTTCGTATATCATTCTTATCCCGACAACCGAAAGAATAAAGAAGGCGAACCAATGGTCGAAAAGCTGCATCCACGAGGCAAAACTTATTCCGAGCACATACCCGACCAACGGCATCAGCCCTTGAAACAATCCAAAAACGGCAGCAATCCTTAACGACCTCCACAGGTAAAAACGTTTCCTGCACATTCCCTTCCCGACACAAACGGCAAACGAGTCCATAGCCAAGCCTATGGCGATAAGCATTATCGAAATACAATCCACAACTATTTTTTCAAAAAAACGCACAAAGGTAAGGGATTTTCGGAAAAAAATCCGAGAACATGAGAAACTGTTTTGAATTTTTTATGCCTGTTTTTGATGGATTTGGCATTTCAGCGGTTTTATTATTTTGAAATAGAAACCCATGAAATTAGAATAAATTGCTATCTTTGCAGCTTAATTTCATACTATTTCATATAAAAATGGGCATCTCTTCAAAAAATAACGTTTTGCTCGGGTTAGCCGATTTATTGAAAAGAAATAAATCGGAAATTCTGCAGAGAAACGCACAGGATATGGATTCGTTTGCCGATATGGACGAGTCGATGAAAGACCGTCTGAAAGTAGATGAGAATAAGGTGGACGGAATGATCCGTTCTCTTCGGGAAGTGGCGGAGCAAGAGGATCCCGAAGGTAGGATCCTGTACGATTTTACCCGCTCAGACGGGTTAAGAATAGTCAACCGTTCCGTTCCGTTCGGAACCATTCTTATTATTTATGAATCGCGCCCCGACGTAACCATTGAAGCTGCAGCCACGGCATTCAAGGCAGGTAACCGTATCTTACTTAAAGGGGGAAAAGAATCCTTCCATACAAACACCTGCCTGACGGAGTTGTGGCAACAATCATTGTCTGCAAACGGCTTTGATGTTCATTTTGTGGAATACCTGAACTTATCCCGCAACGAAACGCAACAGCTGATCAGGGAAAATACCCGCAACGTCGATCTCATCATTCCCCGCGGAGGAGATAAGCTTATTAATTTTGTGACCGAAAATTCATCGGTACCCGTAATTGTGAGTGGCAGGGGCAATAATTTCATGTACCTAGACGATAATTGCGACACGGAAATGGCTGCCCGTCTTATTGTCAACGGTAAGAAACGCATCAGCGTCTGCAATGCGCTCGATAAAGTACTGGTGAATGAGAACCTGCCTGAACTGGCAGGGAAAATTTCCGGTTTTGTTTCACAACTTCAGGGAAAAGGAATTGAGGTTTGGGGCGATAAAAAAGCCGCATCGGTATGTGCCCGGATCCGTGAGATCAACGACGAAGCTGTTCTTTTTGAAGAATTTATGGCACCCAAGATCTATTTTTCGCTGATCGGTGACATGAACGAGGCTGTGGATATGATAAACCGTTATTCCGGCGGCCATTCGGCAGTCATCGTAACCCGGGATGAGTCGAAAGCCGGCATATTTATGCGAAAAGTGGATTGTGCGGCCGTCTACCACAATGCCTCCACCCGGTTTACCGACGGCGGACAGTTCGGTGTGGGAGGAGAAATTGCCATCAGCACGCAAAAGCTCCATTTCCGGGGCCCGCTTGGCACACAAGAACTGGTTACCAACAAATGGTTTGTTTACGGCAACGGCCAGATACGCGAATAACAATGAAAAAAAAACTGATTATAAAAATAGGCACCTCCACGCTCACGGCGGGTACCAACCGGATTTCGTTCGCGGTCATCGAGAGTTTGGCCCGGCAGATTGTCGAGTTGAAGAAAGAGTACGACATCGTGATCGTTTCTTCGGGAGCCATCGCCACGGCGCGGCAATTCGTGGAGATCAACGGTTTTCGCAAGAACGTGGATTCCAAACAGGCCATGGCAGCTATCGGCCAGACCAAACTGATGGAACTGTACGACGGTATTTTCCGCACTTTCGGATTGAACATCGCACAAATACTGCTTACATACCGGGATTTCGAAAACGAAACCGCAAACGAGAACACCCGCAACACCATCAACAAACTGTGGGAAGTGGATTATATTCCTATCGTGAACGAAAACGACACGGTCTCCATCGAGGAGATCGTGCTGGGAGACAACGATAAGCTTTCCGCACTGGTTGCGGTTATCACCAAAGCCGACCTGCTTATTCTTGTTTCCGATATCGACGGCATATACACCTGCAATCCACACCTGCACCGGGATGCGGAATTGATAACCAGCGTGACCGACCTCAACGCCATAACCCATTGCGTTGAAGAAAAAGAGTCAACACTGGGTACCGGCGGAATGTCATCCAAGATTTACGCTGCCGAAGTTTGCATGAGGCATCGTGTGGAAATGTGGATCGTGAACGGACAACGGGCCAACTACATCATCAAGGCGCTGAGCGGAGGGATTCCGTTTACAAGATTCAAGGCAAAAGAATAAGAAACATCAAACACCAACTATGAACTACGGATTTATCGGTTTCGGGAATTTAGCCAAAGCTGTTTATCAGGGACTTAAAAAAGTGAACAACATCCAATTTGCTTATTTCGCACGAAGCAAAAAAGAAGTTGATATTCCTTTTTTCGAAAATATTGATGACTTAGTTTCTTTTGCCGATGTAATCTGGATCACCGTCAAGCCGCAGGATATAAAGGAGATTCTTGGAAAGCTGCAACCGCTGAATCTTGAAGGAAAGCTGATTGTTTCACCCGTTGCGGGAAAGAGCATCGCATTCATCGAAAACTATTTGGGGAAGGAAGTTCCGATTGTCCGCATCATGCCCAACCTGGCGATGGCTTACCGGAAATCGGTTACGGCATTTGCCACCAACCAACCCGATAATCCGGAAACGGAAAAAATATTTCAAATCCTTACCAAATTGGGCAAAGCTGTAAAACTAAACGAAGAAGGATTCGATCTGTTTACATCGGTTTTTGGGAGCGGTCCCGCATTTATTTTAGCATTCATCCGGATTTTCAAGGATAAAATGAAGGAATTTGAACTGCCGGGAAACGTTCTCGATGAGCTTTTGCTCGAACTCACACAAGGCACCACGCTCTATTTTGCCGAAAATCAGTCCAGCTACAGCATCGAGGAACTCATCCAAAACATAACCAGCAAGGGGGGGACTACCCAGGCCGGACTGGATCATTTTCACCGGCACAAGATCGGCAAGCATTTCGAAGGAGTGCTGGATGCCGCAAAGAACCGGTCGGAAGAAATGAGCAGAAATTGAACAGAACAAAAATCCCTCCTTGGCGTTTATAACAAAAACAGCGCAAATATGGCTAACAAGAAAAATTTTATCATCGACACAAACGTTATTCTTCACGATTACAGTTTCATCGAGAATTTTGAGGAAAACGACATTTACATTCCGTTTGTCGTTTTGGAAGAACTCGACAAATTCAAAAAAGGCAATGAACAGATCAACTTCAACGCACGGGCCTTTGTGCGCGAACTCGATCTGATTACCGACGATAATTTGTTCAAACAAGGCGCTGATCTGGGCGTAGGACGGGGAAAGTTGTACATTGTGAACAGCGTGAAAACGCACGATAAAATTGTCGAAGCATTTCCCGAAAGAACTCCCGATAACCGCATCTTATCCACCGTTTTGGATGTAACGGAAAAACATCCCAAAATGAAAACCATTCTCGTCACCAAAGACATCAACCTGCGTATGAAAGCGCGCTCCCTGGGTATCCCGGTTGAAGATTACATCAACGACAAGGTTATCGATATCGATGTTTTCGGCAGAGGCGAACAGGTGATCGAAGGCCTGAATCCCGAACTCATCGATAAGATTTACGCGCAGCCCACGGGAGTCGACGTGGATGAATTCACTTTCGACAGTCCGCTTGTCCCCAATGACTCTTTTGTTCTGAAGAGCGAACGCAACAGCGTTTTGGCAAGATACAACCCGTTTACGCAAAAGATAATCCGGGTGGACAAAGAACCCAGTTTCGGAATTTCGCCCCGAAACGCAGAACAGACATTTGCCCTGGGCGTTTTAAACGACCCCGACATCAAGTTGGTGGGAATCACCGGAAAAGCGGGAACCGGAAAAACATTGCTGGCGTTA
>JBGZJM010000188.1:0-4339 GCA_041848845.1 Petrimonas sp.
AAAACGGTGAGTTTACATTTAACGGAACGGTAACCGAATTTCAGGAGTTTTGCCGCCAGAAAATGATTGAAGGCGGACACAACAGATTTATGGCGTGGATGTTCACGCGCGGAATGAAACGATTGGAAAGGTGGAAAACAAATTAATGGCATAACGATGGCAAGAGCGACTACAAAAGCGGATTTGACACTGGCGGCGAATGGGCAGTTTGAAAAGATGTGGAAGCTCATCGAAACGATGAGCGAAGAACAACAAAACGCCTCATTCAGCAGTGACATGGCTGTGGCCGGAAAAGAATCGCACTGGGGAAGAGATAAAAATCTACGCGATGTGCTGGTACATCTATACGAATGGCATAATTTGCTAATCACCTGGATAAAAGCCAATACCGATGGCATAATAAGACCTTTTTTACCGGAGCCGTACAATTGGAGAACCTATCCCACAATGAACGTGGAGTTCTGGAAAAAACATCAAAACACGTCATTGATTGATGCAAAGAATTTGCTCATGGACAGCCATAAAACCGTCATGGAGCTAATTGACGGTTTTTCCAATGACGAGCTGTTTGCTAAAGGCGTATTTGCTTGGACGGGAACATCGCCCTTGGGAACCTACTGCGTTTCTGCGACTTCGAGTCACTACGATTGGGCAATCAAAAAGATTAAACTACATATTAAAACGAGCAACAAATAGTATGACAAAAAAATGCCAGCTGCTAACACCTAAGGTTTCGTAGTGCCCGCAGGGCAAGCGATGAAACCGATGTTGAACGGAACCGGAATACGTTATGGGGTTTTCGTGCGGAACGGTAAGAGGATAGAGAGCAGTTTTAGGACTGCTTTTTGTTTTTGGGGTTGGGTAAGGCTATCAATCATGTCTTTTCGACCCTATTTCCTTGGAATATGGACATAAGTTCCCCTGCCCGCTGTTTCAGCAGGAACGCGAAAGAAGCCCGCGAAGCAAGTCTTCCGGTGGCGCTCGTCCCCAAAAAGTAACGATTGTTACCAACGTGCCTGATTTGCAGTGTGGACAGCGGCGCAGCCATGTTTCTTTTTCGGGATTTGGCGATTGCAGTTTTACGCCCAACTGCTTTTGCAGTTTGTGCAACCGCTCTTTTTTCCACGTGCCGCCGAGTATGCCGTAATGGCGGATGCGCACAAAACCGTGCGGCAAGATATGCAGGGCAAAACGGCGTGAAAACTCCTGGTTGGCAAAAAACGTTTGTAAAGTTTCCCACACCGATGAGAACAAACATCCGTACACCGTTTTCGGATGCTGCATTGCCAAAGCATTGAGCCTGTCGGGCAAAGTAAACACCACATGAAAATAGGGTACGGGCAACAGTTCGCCGATGCGTGCCTGCATCCACTCTTCGCGATTGTGCCCCTGACACTTCGGACAATGACGGTTTCGGCACGAATTGTAGCTGACGTGAATCGTACCACACGCATCGCAGGCATCCACATGCCCGCCCAATTCGGCGGTACGGCATTTTTTTATTGCAGATAAATGGCGCAATTGATGCGTGTTCAGTCCGATTTGTTCTATGCCATCACCCAACGCCCGAAGCACACCGGCTACTTCCGCTTGGGGGCGCATTGCTCAAAAAGCGTGTCTAACGGACTGAACGGTTTCAGATGCGCGCATTGGGCAATGTGCAGGTATTCCATCGTGGTTTCGATGGCGGCGTGTCCGAGCAGTTTTTGAAGCGTGAGAATATCCATCCCGTCTTCAAGCAGATGGGTGGCGAAAGTATGCCGCAGCGTATGCACCGATACCGATTTGCGAATACCCGCGCGTTTTGCCGTTTCCTTTACCGCCCACTGAACGCCTTTTTGGATGTAACGGCTGTCGAAGTCGCCGCCTCCACGACCTTGCGGTTGCCCGCCGAAAAGATAATCGGTCGGCTTTTCGGCACGGATGTAGGTTTTCAAACCGCGTATCAGATGTTCCGAAAGAGGCACAAGACGGTCTTTACCGCCTTTACCCTGAAATACGTGAAGCGTTTTACGGTCGAAATCCAAATCGCGCAACCGCACGCTTCGCACTTCCATGCAGCCAAGTCCGCATCCGTATAACAGTCCGATAAGCACACGGTGTTTGAGAAGCGGGGCACACACAAGCATACGCCACACTTCCTCCTTACTCAGCACAACGGGGATTTTCTTTTCGTGAGCAATGGAAGGCAGACGCAGGAAATCGTAATCGAACCCTTCGGTTTTCAGAAGCAAACGAAGTCCGTAAACCGTGTGTTTAAAATAACTTTGGGAAGGGGTGTTGTGCTGTTTTTGTAACAGGTAGAGATAATCCTGCACCTGGTCGGGATCAAGGTCGGTGGGCAGGCAACCGAAATGCAGCGCCATTGCCGCTACTTGACGGGCGTAATTTTCATACGTCTTGGCGCTGCGCCCCAATACTGAAATGTTGCGCTCGAAACGGGCAAGTTGTTCTCGAAAGCCCGTCACCTGACGGCAGGCTCGGTTCAGAAGTTTATTTTCCCGCAATTCGTCGGGACGCTTTTTTTTGTTGTCATAATACTGATTGTTAAGATGTTTTATTATCTTTGCAAAGGTAGTAAAAATAAGGGTAAGGCTACCGAAGGTTTAGTTCAACACGGGCTTCGCATCAACAGGGATAACACGCAAACTTGAAGTTTTGTCTCCCGCACCGGCGTTTGTCTCGGGTTGACAGGACCACGTCCCGCCAACCCACCCGAACGCAAAGCCCCGAACCGTTAGCAAAATCAATTTCTCATTTTGGAGAGAAAAGGGTAACTTTGCAAAAATTGATGTATTCTTGCGGGGTGGCCCCGAATGTTAAAACCAAAGTGAATCACCCGTCGGGATAACCCCGAAAGGCTCAATTAACGGAAACAAGTTGTTAAATTTAATTGAAAAATTGTGCGAAATAACACAACAATTGCGGGTTATGAAAGTTTTTTCGTAACCCGCAATTTATATTAAATCCCAATTTCGAAATCTAAAATCCGAAATCAATTATTCTTCTCCCAACAGGATCTTTACAATCTGTATGGCCGACTTGGCCACCGGGGAACCCGGGCCGAAAATAGCGGCAACCCCCGCCTTGTAAAGGAAATCGTAATCCTGGGCAGGAATCACACCACCGGCTATAACCACAATATCGGGGCGGCCTAATTTGGCCAGCTCTTCAATGACTTGAGGAACCAGCGTTTTGTGTCCGGCTGCCAACGAAGAGACACCCAGCACGTGGACATCGTTTTCCACGGCTTGACGGGCAGCTTCCGCAGGAGTCTGGAAGAGCGGACCCATATCCACATCGAAACCGCAGTCGGCATAACCCGTAGCAACCACTTTTGCTCCGCGGTCGTGTCCGTCTTGTCCCATTTTTGCCACCATGATTCTTGGCTGGCGGCCTTCTTTCCTGGCAAATTTTTCGGTCATCGCGCGCGCTTCCTCGAGCGTGGCGTCTGATTTTGATTCTGCTGAATACACTCCTGAAATTGTTCTGATTACTGCATTATAACGTCCTACAACTTTTTCGCAGGCATCGGAAATTTCGCCCAGTGTAGCGCGAACCCGTGCTGCTTCGACCGATAGTTCAAGGAGATTTCCCTGTTTAGTTTCCACGCACTGGGTAATGGCGTCCAGCGCTTTGCGCACCGCTTCGTTATCTCGTCCGGCCTTAAGTTGTTCCAACCGGGCAATTTGCTGTTTCCGCACTTCGGTATTGTCCACTTCAAGAATATCGATGGGGTCTTCCTTCTCCAGCCGGCAAACGTTTACACCGATTATCTTCTGTGTTCCCGAATCGATACGGGCCTGAGTACGTGCGGCAGCCTCTTCGATACGCATTTTGGGAACACCCGTTTCGATGGCCTTAGCCATTCCGCCCAGTCTTTCAATTTCCTGAATCAACGCCCACGCCTTGTCCACCAGTTCCCGGGTAAGCGATTCCACGTAATAGGAGCCCGCCCACGGGTCAACCTGTTTGGTGATCTGCGTCTCTTCCTGGATATAGATTTGCGTGTTACGGGCAATACGGGCCGAGAAGTCGGTCGGCAGAGCGATGGCTTCGTCCAGTGCGTTGGTGTGCAGCGATTGCGTGTGTCCCAGCGCAGCGGCCATGGCTTCGATACAGGTACGTCCCACATTGTTGAACGGGTCTTGTTCGGTCAACGACCAACCCGATGTTTGCGAATGGGTTCGCAACGCCATCGATTTTGGGTTCTTCGCACCCATGCTTTTCACAATCTTCGCCCAAAGCAACCTGGCTGCGCGCATTTTGGCAATCTCCATGAAGTGGTTCATGCCGATGGCCCAGAAAAACGACAAGCGGGGCGCAAAAGCATCGTATC
>JBGZJM010000189.1:0-4448 GCA_041848845.1 Petrimonas sp.
AGCCAGGTAGAAGGACGAAAGCAACACAACCCCCGCATCATCCGAAAAGGACTGGGGGGGTGGGTTTGCGCTGTTGTTTTTTTGCCGCATGGGAATCAATCACAGTCCTGGCCGGCAGCCAATGTTTCCGTTTATTTTTTCGCACTCCGGAACAACCTGTTCCACCGGATTTTTCCGTTCAGCCAGCCGTTGTCTTTTTCCAGGGAAAGCCATATCAGCATCGGTTGTCCCACGATGTGGTCTTCGGGAACAAATCCCCACACGCGCGAGTCGGCCGAGTTGTCGCGGTTGTCGCCCATCATGAAGTAGTAATCCATCTTGAAGGTATACGAGTCTGCCGGCTCCCCGTTTATGTATACTTTTCCGTCGCGAAAGGCAAAATCGTTCCCTTCGTAATTCTTGATGCAGCGTTCGTAGGCTGCCGCCTTAAAGGCCGCGTCGGTGTCGAAGGTGATGGTGGCCCCTTTTTTCGGAATCCAGAGCGGCCCATAGTTGTTGCGTGTCCATGTTTTTTTATAATTAATGGGGTAGTATAGCGGATCAGGCATCACCCATGTTGCGTGTTCGATTAATTCGGATGATTTCACAACGTTTTTGATAAAGGGTTTCGGTTTTAATTCGGCAACCATTTTGTCTGTCAAAAACGCACTGTAAAATAATCCTTGTCCTGTGGAATTAAAATAGTTTTGAAGGGTGCTGTCTTTTGCGATAACCTCTCCGATATTTGAAATACCGTAGTCTGCCTTGTTAACGCCCAACTCTTCAAATACCCGTTCGGCAATCATGGTGCCATCGGTTTCGATGAAATATTGAAATTGCGATAAAGGAGGATTGGGGATAAACCCGCCATCAATGTATAGGCTGTCGTTCCGGATTTCTAAAGTTTCACCCGGCATGCCGATGCAGCGTTTCACATAATTTTCCCGCCTGTCTACCGGACGATAAACAATTTTTCCGTACTGGCGGGTGTTTGAATTAACCTCGTTTCGACCATCTCGCGTGCAGAGGGAGTAATAATCCTCGGCTTGACGGTTCAGGGCGACCGTGTCTCCAGCAGGGAAGTTAAAAACGACAATATCGTTGCGTTTTACTTTCCCCAACCCTTTCAGCCTGCGGTATTTCCACTGCGGCTTATCGATGTACGACTTTCCGCCGATCACCGGCATGGTGTGCTGTGCCAGCGGGAACGACAGGGGAGTGATGGGCGCGCGCGGGCCGTAGCTGACCTTGCTGACCGCCAGAAAATCGCCTACCAGCAGCGATTTCTCCAACGATGAAGTGGGAATCTGGTAGTTCTGGAAGAAAAACGTGTTGATAAAATATACAGCTATCAACGCAAACAGGATGGCATCCACCCATTCCATGATTTTTCGGACGGCCTTGTTTTCGGTTTTCTTCCACCACGACCACGGTACGAATTTCGTGATGTATATGTCGAAAAGAAGCGGGATGAAGAGTAAGATCCACGGGCTTCCAGCCCAGGCGGAGAAAAGGAGGGTGAAAAGCGTCCATACGCCAAACCACATCCATTGATGCTGCCGGGCTGAGGAAATGCGCGCCTTCAAATTTCCCGAAGGGGACCTGTGCGAAGAGGCATTGTTGTTGTCGGCGGTTTTATTCATCTTTTTTGTATTTTTTGCCATTGGTTCAATCGATTGATACTGCTTGCGTTTCTCTTGAGTAAGTCAGGGATGTAGATTCAACATGTCTTTCATGCCCAGAAAACCTTTTTTCCCTTTCGTGAATTCGGCGGCTAAAACGGCGCCGAGGGCAAATCCCTTCCGGCTCTTGGCATCGTGGGTAATCCGTATGCTGTCGGCTTCCGATTCGTATACGACGGTATGAATGCCGGGAACTTCCCCTTCGCGAAATGCCTTGATTTCCAGTTCGTCTTTGTTGCCGGTTTTGTTGAGCGACCACGCTTTTTTCCGCTCCAGGTTTTCCAAAATACCTTCGGCCAACGTGATGGCTGTTCCGCTGGGTGCATCCAGCTTATGGATGTGGTGCGTTTCTTCCATCCGCACGTCGTAATCGGGAAATGGGTTCATTACCTTTGCCAGGTAATGGTTGAGCGCGAAAAAGATGTTCACACCCAAGCTGAAGTTGGAAGCGTAGAAGAAGGTCTGCCCATCGTTTTCACAAGCTGCTTTTATTTCGTCCAGGTGTTCCAGCCACCCGGTAGTTCCGGATACCACGGGAACGTTTGCCGCAAAGGCCCTGCGGTAATTTTGCAGCGCGCTCTCGGGCGAGGTGAACTCGATGGCGACTTCGGCGCCCCTGAACTCGGGAGAATCAAACTTGCCGGTTTCGTTGAGGTCGATGATGCAAACGATTTCGTGCCCGCGTTGCAGGGCGATTTTTTCAATTTCGCGCCCCATCTTGCCGTAACCGATCAATGCTATTTTCATCTGTTTAATTGTTAAAACGCAAAAATACAAAATAATCCCTTACCAACCCGGTAAACACAGCAGATATTTTGACATCCGCCCTTACGCCCTGTCGCCAAGCCGCCAATTCACAGCCACCCTTCCTGTCGATACCACTTTACGGTGGCCTCAACTCCCTCTTTTAACCGGTAGCCGGGCCGGAAGTCGAGGTCGCGTTGCAGCGGAGCGGTGTCGCACGACCAGTTGCGTTGCTTCAAGATTTTATACTTGTCGGTATTGAAGGCAGTCGCTTTACCCAGCAGGCCGGAAATTCTTTCGCTGATGAATGCTGCCGGCTTCACCAGCCACAGGGGGACGTTAATCCTGAAAACGTGCTTTTTCTGCAGCGCTTGCTGTACAATGGAGTTGAACTCCGAATCGGTATAAACATCCCCATCGGCCACGAAATATTCCTTCCGGTGAGTATTTTTCTCAATGCAATCGAAAATGATCTTCACCAGGTCACCGACATAGATAAAGGTGAGTATCTGTTTCCGGAATCCGGCGCCTACATTTATTCCGTTTTTCACGGCACGCATCAGGATCAGGTAATCCTTGTCGCGTGGGCCGTATACCCCCGTAGGGCGAAGAATGACATACGGGAACCCGGGTAACTTTTTCAGGTAATTTTCGGCTTTCAGCTTACTTTTGCCGTAAGCCGTATTTGGATTAGGAGCACAGTCGCACGGCAAAGGGGTGTAATTTATTTCGTCACCCACGCCAATGGCGCCCAGCGTGCTCATAAAGACAAACCGGTCGGGGAGGGTATCGGTTTCGATGAGTGCGTCAGCAAAGTTCCGTACCTGCTCGTAATTTACCCTGTCGAATTCCGATTTGCGAACCGCTTTGGTAATTCCGGCGCTGTGCACGATGTAATCGAACCGCCCGTTTTTATCGGTAAAATCCCGAAGCTGCCCTTTCAGTTTTTCCTTGTCGGCGTAATTTAAATCGATAAATTTAATTCGCTTGTCCTGCAAATAAACCTTGTTGCTGCTTGCACGGATTCCTGCCCAGGTTTCATAACCCAGTTCCAATGCCCTGTCAACAGCTGTGCTGCCAATAAAACCGCTGGCCCCGGTAATGAGGATTCTTTTTTGTTCCATTCCTTCCAAAATTCAATCGCAAATTTAATCATAACCACGCATTTTAAAAACAATATTCCCTAAAGATGTCCGATAAAAGTCCTGTCCGTTGAAGCTAAATATCCGAAAAACGAATTTTTTTTGTTACTTTGTACGAAGAAGCGGTTTTGAGTTTTTATGAAACTAAACCTGAAAAATTCAAGACAGTTTCTAACTAAAACAGGTTTTCGTTGTTTAATGTTGTAAACGAAACAGATTATATGAGTAAAAGAACATCCGTTACAGAAACCGTATCAAAACCGAAAAAGAAAGAGCTGGAACAGCTCGTTGTCGATTTTCTGACCGAAAACAAAGACAAGCAGTTTAATTACAAGCAGATAGCTGCCGCGTTAAATATCCGGGGAGAAGAAGGCCGCCGTGTATTGGTAAAAGCGCTGGACCGGCTTCGCGATTACGATGTGTTGCTGGAGACTTCGCGCGGAAGATACAGGTTGAATAACCGCGGACTGATCCTCGAGGGACGCTTTGAAAGAAGAAGCAACGGTAAAAACTTCTTTGTGCCCGATGACGACGCCAACATTGTCTATATTCCCGAACGGAACAGCAAACACGCGATGAACGGAGACCGGGTCCGTGTCCAACTGCTGGCAAAAAGGAAACGGGCCGACACCGAAGGGGCGGTCGTTGAAATTCTGGAGCGTGCACAAACCCGGTTTGTAGGGGTATTGGAAGTGCAGAAATATTTTGCTTTCCTGGTCATGGACAGCAAGTTCCTGGCCAACGATATATTTATTCCGATGGACGAGCTTAACGGGGCCGGAAACGGAGATAAAGTACTGGTGGTAATTGTGGAATGGCCCGAACAAGCCAATAATCCGTTCGGCAAGGTGATAGATGTGTTGGGCAGGCCGAGAAACAATACTACCGAGACGCACGCTAT
>JBGZJM010000190.1:0-3659 GCA_041848845.1 Petrimonas sp.
AAAGAATAAATTAGCGAATAATTTTTCAGGTTCCCTTATTTAGAAACATTCTTCTTAGCGGTTTTCGGGTCAGGAATATCCGGTATTTATTTTGCGATACTTTTCGTAAATATATGAATTAAATGTAATTTTGGAGGACATAAAATTCGGCTATAATAATAAGACATATTCAAATGAAACGATTACCGTACTTTTTTCTGCTGTTTTTCAGCATCATTTCAACAGGTTGTTCAACAACCGGAAAAAGCCTCACGATGAACATCGCCACATTCAATCTCCGGATGGATACCGAAAGAGATAACCTGAACGCCTGGAGGCATCGCAAGGAGATGGTGAAGGGGCTGGTTCGGTTTCACGATTTCGACATTATGGGTACGCAGGAGGCGTTTAAACATCAGTTGGCCGACCTTCTTGAGCTTGGAGATTATGCTTGTACCGGGTCGGGGCGCGATGATGGAAAGGATGCCGGCGAACATTCGGCCATTGTTTATAAAAGAGAGAGGTTCGATCTGTTGGAGAACGGAGATTTCTGGTTTGCAGAAAACTCCGGTGTGCCGGGTAAAGGCTGGGATGCTACCTGTTGCAACAGAATCTGTTCATGGGCAAAGTTTAAAGACAAGGAAACCGGGAAAGTGTTTTTTGTGTTCAACTCGCATTACGATCATGAGGGGCGCGAAGCGCGAAGGAATTCGTCGTTGTTGCTGTTGAGGAAAATGGAAGAGATTGCCGGAGACAACACCGTTTTCTGCACCGGCGATTTTAACGCTACGCCCGATGATGAACCCATACGAATCCTGAAGAATGACGGAAGGCTGAAGGATTCTTACTTGATTTCGGCACAGCCTCCTTACGGGACGGAAGGAACGTTCAATGCCTTTAACCTGAATTCTCCCATGAACGGACGAATTGATTACGTATGGGTTACGGAAGGGGTGAAAGTGAATAAATACGGCGTGCTGAATGAGTTGCCATACGGCCGTTTCCCGTCCGATCATTTTCCGGTGATGGTCAACGTTACGTTCTGAGAAACAGGCGACATTTCTGCCGCCTGTTTCTTGTTTGTGGTCACGCGTTCTCGTGCGGAAACCGGGAAGCGCCTTATTTCAGTTTTTCCAGTGCACCCTTCACCCTGGAAACGGCTTTTTCGATAGTTGAATCCGATGTGGCATAAGAGAATCGGATGTGCCCCGGTGCGCCGAACGCGTCGCCGCCCACGCAAGCAACGTGTCCCTGTTCCAGAAGATACATGGCCAGATCGGTGGCTGTGTCAATTCTCTTTCCTTCGAACTGTTTTCCCAGGTAGCTGCCGCATTCAACAAAAATGTAGAAGGCACCCTTGGGGTCATTGACTTTCAATGCCGGAATTTCTTTCAGCAGTTTTGTGATCAGGTTTTTTCTCCTTTCAAATGCTACGCGCATTTCTTCCACACAAGCCTGACTCCCGGTGTAGGCAGCCTCGGCTGCTTTTTGTGAGATCGACGATGCGCCCGAGGTGTATTGTCCCTGCAGCAATCCACAGGCGGAGGCAATCCATTTTGGCGCGGCAATCCATCCGATGCGCCAGCCCGTCATGGCGTACCCTTTGGAAACTCCGTTGACTACGATCACCCGCTCGCGGACTTCTTCGAACTGGGCGATGCTTTCGTGTTTTCCTACATAATTGATGTGTTCGTAGATCTCGTCGGAAATAACATAGATCCCGGGGTGTTTTGCCAAGACAGCGGCCAGCGACTTCAATTCGTCGCGCGTGTAGACACTCCCTGTCGGATTGGAGGGGGAGCATAAAATCAATGCCCTTGTTTTGGGGGTAATGGATTCTTCCAGCTGTTCTGCGGTGATTTTGAAATCCTGTTCGATGCCCGCATACACGAAAACCGGCTTCCCTTCGGCAATTTTTACCATCTCCGGATAGCTCACCCAGTAAGGAGCGGGAATGATTACCTCCTCGCCTTTATCTACAATGGATAAGATGACATTGCAGAGCGATTGCTTGGCTCCACCCGAAACCACGATCTGTGCAGGATCAACGTCCAGGTTGTTCTCGTTTTTCAGTTTCGCGCAAATGGCTTTCCTGAGCTCGGGAAAGCCGGGAACAGGTGAATAGAAGGAAAAATTATTGTCGATCGCCTTCTTGGCGGCCTCTTTTATGTGGTCGGGTGTGGAAAAATCGGGTTCGCCGACACTCATATTGATTACGTCAATTCCTTGAGCTTTCAGCTCGTTGCTTTTTTGTGCCATCGCGAATGTTTCGGATGGAGAGAGTGATTGCAGTCGTTCTGATAGAGGATTCATATACGTGAGAAGTTTGAGGGTTGAGATCAGAAATCCGTTGCCGGAAGTCTGGGGTAAATCGGTTGCAAAAGTAATCAAAAAACCGGATATTGTTGCCTGTTTTCTTAAAAACAACACGCTAAAGTCTCACAAACATACTTTTATAGCCTGAGATCGTATATTTTCCAAATACGGAAAACGGCATCGTTCCCCTTTCTGGAGACGATGCCGTTTTAAAACGACCGGACAAGACGATGGCTTGCTTGAAAAAGTTCAGGCCCTTGCGAGGAGCTACTTCCCGGAAAGATACGAAGCAATTCCTTCCTGAGTTGCGGTAAGGCCTTTGTCTCCCTTGTGCCAATCGGCGGGGCACACTTCACCATACTCCTCGGTAAACTGGAGGGCATCGATCACTCTCAATACCTCGTCAACGCTTCTTCCCAAAGGCATATCGTTCACCACCTGGTGACGGACAATGCCGGCTTTGTCGATCAGGAACAATCCCCGGTAGGCTTCGGGAGCGCCTACGAAAATCGGATTATCCGACGAATCGGTATCGTATTCCCCCGCAAGTACGTCGTATGCCATGGAGATTGTCAGCGCATGATCGGCTACAACGGGATAAGTGACCCCCTGAATCCCTCCGTCTGATTTAGGCGTTTGCAGCCATTTCCAGTGAGAAACCGCAGAGTCGGTAGAGCAAGCTACAACTGCTGTGTCGCGATTTTCAAACGCTGCTATCTTTTCCTGAAAGGCATGCAATTCGGTCGGGCAGACAAAAGTAAAATCTGCGGGATAAAAGAAAAAAACCACATATTTTTTTCCTAAATAATTGTCCAACGAGAAATTATCTTCAATAATGTTCCCGTCAATAACTGCGGGTGCCCAAAAAACCGGCGCCCTTTTTCCTACTAATACTGACATGTTTGTAAATTATGTTTTCGTTAATTATGAATGACCGGCCAAAGATATAAAAATTAACTGTCAACCTGTTTTTTCTGCCCGCTTATCCGTCATTGAATATTTCTATGACAAGGGTTTATCCGTTCTAAGAAAACAGTGTGCTGCAATAAAATTAACGTTTTAAAATCGTTGCATTCAATAAAAAGAGTTACTTTTGCATGCAATAAAATTTAAACATAAAGATTATGTCATTTATTGCAGATAAAATCACAATGGAAGGGTTGACCTTCGACGACTTGTTGTTGGTCCCCGGTTATTCCGAAGTTCTTCCCCGAAACGTAGACCTCTCCACCCGTTTTTCCAGAAACATCCCGCTGAATATCCCGATGGTGTCGGCCGCTATGGATACCGTTACGGAAACAACCATGGCCATAGCCATTGCCCGTGAAGGCGGAATGGGGGTTATACATAAGAATATGACCGTC
>JBGZJM010000191.1:0-6004 GCA_041848845.1 Petrimonas sp.
ATTGATTCCCAAATACATTAAACAGGAAAATTATTTAAAATACAGTGCCGCGGCCGGAACAATCCTCACTTTATTGGCAATCTACAATAAAGGGACGATTTCTGTCTTTTTTATTGTAACGCTTGGGTTTGTGAATGCCCTGCTCTGGCCCACCATCTGGCCTTTATCGCTCAACGGATTGGGTAAGTTTACCGAAAGGGCTTCCGCCCTGCTGATCATGAGCGTGTGTGCCGGGGCAATCGTTCCCCTGTTATACGGACTGCTGGCCGATACCATCGGCAGTCAAAGAGCTTACTGGATTGTCATTCCTTGTTATATCTACATCGCATATTATGCCTCCTCGGGTTATAAAAAAAGGGATTGGCGCAAATACAGCGTATAATTTTCATTTCCGGGAAAAGAATAAAAATTGAAAAACAACGATGAATAAGATGAATAAGATGAATAAAGTGATTATAAAAGGCAGGTTAGTACTTGAAGACAAAACGGAAGAGGGCTATTTATCGGTTCGAGACGGAATAATTGCCGACATCACCCCGATAAGACCGAATACGGATGAGGCAATCGTTGATTTCGGCAAGTCCCTGGTTGTTCCCGGATTTATCGATATGCACATTCACGGTATTCATTATTCTCTAGTCGATAACGGAGTGGATGATTTGATCAATATCTGCCGTGTTTTGCCCCAATACGGTGTTACCGGTTTTCTACCCACCGTTGCTCCCCGGCCTAAGGGAGAAGATGCCGAATTTCTGGCAAAGCTGGCTGAAGCGGACAGCTGCGGAACGGAAATCTTAGGATTCCATCTGGAAGGCCCTTTCCTGAAAATAACAGGCGCATTGAATGCGGACGCGATATCTCCCGCCGAAGAAGAGAGAATAACCAACCTGATTCAAGCCGCAAAACCCTACAGGGCCATTTTCAGCATTTCCCCCGACGTGGAAGGCATCGACCGGCTGATCCCGTTAATGGCCGAGAACAATACTCCCGTATTTATTACCCATACGGCGGCAACGGTAGAACAGACACAACGGGCCATTGAATTGGGGGCGCGTCATGCCACGCATTTTTACGACGTATTTCCCTGTCCTCCCGTTTCCGAACCCGGCGTGCGCCCTTGCGGTACCGTGGAAGCCATCCTGGCGGACGAGCGAGTCAGCGTGGACTTTATACTCGACGGAGTGCACGTGGATCCGATAGCCGTTAAAATGGCGCTCCAATGCAAATCGGGAGGCCCCGGAAAAGTTTGCTTGATTACCGATGCCAATGTGGGAGCAGGTTTAGAACCCGGACGTTTTGTTTTTGGCAACAGCGGGGAGATTGAATTCGCCTATAAAGGCGCTCCCGCACGTTTGATGAAAGACAACACGCTGGCCGGAAGCGGATTGACCATGGATCAGGCGCTGAGAAATGCCGTGAAATGGCTGGATATGGGGTTGGTGCAGGCTTCGAAACTGGTCAGCCTCCATCCGGCACAGGTTCTTGGTCTCGGGAACAAGAAAGGATTATTAAAAGAAGGTTACGATGCCGATTTTGTCGTATTGGACGGTGAGCTGGGCGTATTACAAACTTGGATTGCAGGAAAGTGTTGCTACAAAAATAATAGTTTATCATAAAAAAACAACAAAGATGGAAAAATTTGAGTTTACTCCTTCCCAATGGGTGCCATTCAGGGATAAGAAAGAGATTAACAGAGTCGTTGCTATCAAAAGAGAGGATATAGAAAAACACCACAATCCCGATTTCAGGATAAAGGTAATTCCCGATGCGGATGTCGCGCATTATTGGATTACCGATATGTTTCGGCGAATCAAACATTCGGCGGAAACGGGAGAAAAGTTAGTGATGATCTTACCCAATCCTTGCCCGGTATACCGCCACGTGGCACGATTGATCAATGCCTGCCGGATCGATTGCCGGAATGTGTACGCTTTCGCGATGGACGAGTACGCCGATGAAAACGGGAATATCGCTCCCGAAGAATGGGAACTAGGATTTACCCATGCCATGATGAAGTATTTCTATTATGCGATAGATGAAAAGTTGAGACCGGACAAAAAGCAGTTTGTCGGCTTTACCAACAAGAATGTGAAGGATTACAGCAAGATGATTGCCGATGCGGGAGGAGCGGATATCTGCTACAGCGGGCCCGGATGGACAGGCCATCTGGCTTTTATCGAACCCGATGCGCCCGAATTCCGGGGTTCCCTGGAAGAATGGAAGCAGATGGGAGCGAGGATCTGCACGTTAAGTCCCTTTACGCTTGCCCAGAATTCGCTTCACGGGAGTTTCGGGAAGAGCGGTAACTTGGCGGCAGTACCACCCAAGGCAGCGACAATAGGCCCCGCTGATGTCATAAATGCCAAACACCGCTTCGACACACACGCCATTACCGTACACGGCACAACCACCGCATGGCAACGATTCACCACGCGTCTCGTGCTGCACGGACCGGTAACGCCGCTGGTGCCCGAATCCATCCTTCAGACATTAAGAACGGATGTATACCTGTCGGAAACCATTGCACAAAATATAGAAACAGACTGGGATAAAGAATATTAGAAAACATCAGACATGAGTAAGTTAAAAGCCGGTGCGGCAACCGTAAACATTACCCCGCAAGAATCGCACTTCTTGTATGGCTACCCGTATGTTGAGAGAATGAGTACCGGCACACACGATGACCTGTTGAGCTCAGCTTTGTATTTAACGGATGGGAAAAATCAGGTCTTGTTTATTGCCAACGACGTCATATACGTGAGTAAAGCGTCCACGGCGCGGATCAGAGAAAGTATCTCGGAAAAAACAGGAATCCGGGCTTCCAATATACTGGTGGCGGCCACACATACACATTCAGCTCCGGTGACTGTAGACCTGGTAATCAGTGCGAACGACCCGATCGTCCCAAAAGTTGACAGAAACTACCTGAAATTCATGGAGGAGAGCGCCGTAAAAGCGGCTTGCCAGGCCGTAGAGAATGCGACGTTGGCTGAGATTGCCGTTGTTGTTGGCGATGCAACAGGCATTGGGACAAACCGTCATAATCCCGCCGGAGCAAAGGATATGGATGTGCCCGTTCTGTTAGTCAAGAATAAAACCGGTGCTTTTATCGGTTGTATGCTGGTTTGCAATATGCATCCAACCATTCTGCACGAAGATTCGACATTATTGAGTGGAGATTTTCCGCATTATGTCAGGAAATCACTTCAAAATGATTTGCTGGGAAAAGAGTGTCCTGTCGTATATTTTACCGGAACTGCCGGCAATCAGAGTCCCCGGCATGTCACGAAATCCAACACGTTTGAAGAGGCTGAACGAATAGGACAGATTGTGACAGATTCCATCATTTCCAAACTAACGGAGACGGTGACTTTCTCCTCACATATGCCTGTTTCGGCCGCTCAAAAATTCGTCGATCTGCCCAAACGGACTTTCCCTCCGGTTGAATGGGCCAAGGAACATCGCGACAAAACCAGAAAACGTTTCGAAGAACTTCAAAAGAATTCGGAAATTCCGCAGGAGGTCCGCACGGCAGAAGTGAACTGGTTTGGTTCGGAAGAACTCCTGTATTTGTCGAAATTAGCCCGGGACAACGAATTGGAACAGGCATACCAAAGCTCTCTACCTGCTGAAATACAAATAATAAAAGTAGGAAGATGGAAATTTGCAGCCTGGCCCGGCGAGGTGTTTGTGGAGTACGGGCTGGAACTGAAAGAACATTTCGCCAATGTGGCTTTAATCACCTATGCCAACGGTGAGCTCCAAGGCTATATCGTTACCCGGGAAGCGCAGGAAAAAGGATTTTACGAAGCGGGAAATTCCTTCTTTGATCACAAGGCCGGGAAATTAATGCTGGTCGAAACAATCCGGGAATTAAAATCGATGTAAAATGGGATTCTATCTCGGAATAGATTTAGGGACAAGTTACTTCAAGGCGGGCATATTCGATGAACAAGGAGGTCTCGCCGGATTGGGACGCTGCTTGGTGAATAAACAGACAGGCGAGGGAGGAATTTGTGAATTGTCGATCGCTGAATTTTGGGCTACTCTATGCAAATGCATAAACCAGGCCGTTGAAAAGGCAGAAATCACCTCAAACGAGTTGGTTGCCGTTTCCTACTCATCGCAAGCCAACAGCTTTGTCCTGTTGGACGAAACGGATCATCCGTTGACTCCATTGATTCTGTGGCCGGACAAAAGAGCCGGACAAATTCCTTCCGTTCTGCACTCTTTATTGGAAAACCCCAATTTTCTAAAAAAAACAGGATTAGGAATCTTGCCCGGTTTGCAATCGATGGCGGCTAAAATAGTTTGGTTTCAAGAGAACAAGCCGGAAATCTGGGAGAAGGTAAACAGCATTGCTTCCGTTTCAGACTACCTGACATTCTCGTTAACCGGACAAAAAGTAAGCGACTTCAGTACATCATCCATGACAGGACTGTTCAATCTACCTGAAGAAAAGTGGTGGAACGAAGCATTGGGAACATTGAATATCAACAAAAAACTCTTGTTTTCTCCCAAAAGAACGGGAAGTTTTATCGGCACTTTAAGCGGAGAAAGAGCGATACAATTGGGATTGTCTGCCGACACGAAATTCTTCCTGGGGGGATTAGACCATCACATGGTTGCTGTGGGTGCGGGCTTAACAAGTTCATCCCACATTTCCGAATCAACAGGCACTGTGCTGGCCTGCGTGAATTATCGGCAAGGATTTTATCCGAGAGCGGGAATAAACATAGCTCCCGGCTTAAGAAAAGGATATTATTTTCAAATGGCTTTCAATGAAAACGGAGCCACGGCACTGGAGTGGTATCAAAAAAAGTTTGCTCCCGGATTATCCATTGAAGAACTGTTAAAGATGGCCGAAGGCATCGCCCCCGGAAGTGATGGGTTAAAGGCTTCTCCCTCTGTTGATAAGTTTGAGTCACTTTCGGGATTCCAGAACATGACAAACAAGCATTCCCACGGACATTTTGTAAGGGCGATTCTCGAATCGACCGGTTTAAGTTTACGGGATTTGGCATGCAGTCTGGATAAAGAAAACGTATCAGAGGCGTTAATAGCCTCAGGAGGAGGAGCCCGGAGCCTTTTGTGGATGCAAATAAAGGCCGATACCCTCAATAAGGTTTTTATTGTACCCGAATGCAACGAATTGGCCTGCCGGGGGGCCGCATTGATCGGGGTAACGGAGGGAACCCAACATATAGGCAGGAAACAACCTTTCGGAAAACAGCCAAGATATGCCCGGTTGATAAATCCCGATCCGGTAAACGTAGAAAAGTATAAATTGCTAAATAAATGATGAAAGACTTAGAAAAAGAGGTAATCCTGCAACGCGCAAGACACTCCTTAAGGATTGAAAGCAAGGCCGTTTCGGATATCATCGATTACCTGGACAAGGAGAGCTTTTTAAAAGCCGTTGAAGTATTGAGCAGTTGTCCCAAGATAATCACCTGCGCCAGCGGGTCATCCGGCATTGCGGCCAAAAAGTTCGCCCACTCGTTGTGCTGCATCGAGAGGAACGCACAATTCCTGTCGCCGGCGGAAGCCATCCACGGAGGAATGGGATGCATGAAAAAGGGAGACGCGGTGGTCATGGTCTCCCGGGGAGGAAAGACCGCCGAGCTGTTGCCCATCATCGAGGTATGCAATAAAAAAGAGGTGATCCTTATCGGTGTTACCGAGAACCTGGATGCCCCCCTGGCTAAAAACTCGCAAATCGTTGTCCCCATGAAAATCGAGAAGGAGAGTGACGGGTTGAATGTCATGGCCACAGCCAGCTTCGTGGCGACCATCGCCATTTTTGACGCCATGCTTGCTTCCATCATGGAGATTACCGGGTATTCGTTGGAACAGTTTGCCCTGATCCACCCGGGCGGCGCCGTCGGCGACAGGCTTAACGGGTAGATAACGAAGTGGGAATCAAAAAAAATTACTAAACGATATGTATAAAGGACTGACAATTAAACCGCCATTTTTTGAAATCGGCCCCAAAGCCTACATG
>JBGZJM010000192.1:0-5334 GCA_041848845.1 Petrimonas sp.
ACATAATCAAAAAATTTCAGATGGGTTACAGCCCCGAGCGGCGCGACGCTTTTTCCTCGGAAGCGCAACGGGCCGGTTACAGGCGCGACTACCTGCTGAAAACCGGCCTTTCCGCCGGAGGTGAAAATAACAGCCCGCTGACCGACCGCTTCCGGGGAAGGGTCATCTTTCCCGTGCATACGCTATCGGGGAAAGTAGTGGCCTTTGGCGGGCGCATTCTCAAGAAAACGGAGAACACCGGCAAATACGTCAATTCGCCCGAAAGTGAAATCTACTCCAAAAGCAGGGAACTTTACGGGATATATTTCTCCAAAAGCGCCATTGTCAAAGCCGATAAGTGTTTTCTGGTCGAAGGTTATACCGATGTGTTGTCGATGCACCAGGCAGGTATCGAGAACGTGGTGGCATCGTCGGGCACGGCGCTTACGCACGGACAGATACGGATGATCCACCGGTTTTCGGAAAACATCACGGTCTTGTACGACGGGGATGCTGCCGGCATCAAGGCAGCGCTGCGGGGCATCGATCTGCTGCTGGAGGACGGCATGAACGTAAGGGTGGTGCTGCTGCCCGAAGGCGAGGATCCCGATTCGTTTGCCCGAAAACAGAATGCCGAAGGGTTCAACCGGTTTATCGATGAGCATGAGCAGGACTTTATCCGCTTTAAAACCCACTTGCTGTTGGATGAGGTGGGGGAAGATCCCATCAGGAAGGCCGGGCTTATCACGAATATCGTCCAGAGCATCGCGCTTATTCCCGACAACATCAAGCGATCCGTTTACATCCAGGAAACGGCCACATTGCTCGGTACGCGCGAAGAGGTGATCATTGCCGCCGTCAATAAAATCAGGATCCGGAATTACGAGAAAAGAAAAGAGCAACGTGAAAAGGAGGAATCCCGGGAAACGGCCGTTGAAACGGAATTCACACCCGGCGATACTGCAGATAACGGAAGCCGTAAAATCTTAACGGCAGGAAACCCTTACGAGAAACCGGAACGCGAACTGGTCCGGTACATCATCCGGTACGGGACGCTGCCCATTTTTGTCAAGTACGAAAGAGAGAAACGGAAAGTGGAAGACGAAGAGGTCGAGGTGGAAGTGACCATCGAGGAAGGACCGTCCGTTATCGAGGTGATCCGGTTCGATCTCATGAGGGACAAGTTCATTTTCTCGGATGAAGCTTTTTTCTCCAACGCGCTGTACCGGGCAATTTTTGACGAAGCCTGCGGGAAATTAAGCGACGAGTCGTTCGTCTGCGACAAGTATTTTCTCACCCACCACGATCCCGGGATCAGCAGACTGGCTACCGATCTTATCAGCGACAAATACCGGTTGAGCAAGATCCATGCAAAATCGATCGGAGAAGGCGAAGATGAAAAAAGCTCACGCCTTCGCGAACGGAATTCACTGGACAGGTTGGTTATCCGTGCCACCACAGAGCTTAAAAATGCCCACGTGATGCAGCGGATAAACGAGGTGAAAAAAAGCATAGAAACCGCGGATGCCCGGCAACAACTGGAGTTGATGAACGAACTCAGGCAATTGCAGGACTTGAAGAAAGTATTGGCCAAGAATTTGGGAGAAAGGATAATACTGAGGTATTAGGTATTCACTGAATAATTACTGAATATAATGTACTTAGAAACCACCAACGTTGTAAAACAATATGCCGGTCATTTGGCGCTGGACAAAGTCAGCATCCGGGTTCCCCGGGGGACGGTTTTCGGACTGCTGGGACCGAACGGAGCGGGGAAAACCACGCTTATCCGCATCATCACGCGCATTACCGCACCCGACAGCGGAGAGGTGCTTATCAACGGACGCCCGTCGAAGAGCGAGGACGTGTTCAATATCGGATACCTGCCCGAAGAGCGCGGGTTATACAAGAAGATGAAAGTGGGCGAACAGGCCATGTACCTGGCTCAATTGCGCGGATTATCGAGAGCTGATGCACGCCGCGAGCTGATGGTTTGGTTCAGGCGGTTCGATATCGCGCATTGGTACAGCCGCAAGGTGGAAGAATTATCGAAAGGGATGCAGCAGAAAGTGCAGTTTATCTCCACCGTCATCCACGACCCCGACCTGCTGATCTTCGATGAGCCGTTCAGCGGCTTCGATCCGGTAAACGCCGAGTTGATAAAAAACGAAATGCTCCGCCTGAAGGCCGAAGGGAAGACCATTATTCTCTCCACGCACAACATGGAGTCGGTGGAAGCGTTGTGCGACAATATCGCGCTTATTCACCGGTCGCAGGTGGTCTTGCAGGGAAAAGTGTATGATATCCGGCGGGAACACCGGACCAACATTTTTCGTTTTCGCCTTCGCGACGGCGACTTCTCGTTTGAACATCCCTTCTTCACGCTGGTCTCAAAAGAACCCTACCACGAATTTACCGATATCCGGGTCAGGAAACAACCCGAAGTCGCCTCCAACGAACTGGCGAAACTTATTTTCGATAAATTCGATGTGGTGGCATACGACGAGGAAATACCCACGATGAATGATGTTTTCATTGAAACCGTATCAAGCTAAAATTATGAATACCTTATCATTGGTCATACAACGCGAATACCTTACCCGGGTAAGGAAAAGATCGTTTATCATCATGACGCTGCTGATGCCGTTGCTGATGGTGGCGCTGTCGTTTGTGCCCCTGTGGCTCTCCACGCTCAACGAAAGCGGAGAAAAAAATATTGTCGTAATCGACAACTCCGGAATTTATGCTCCTTTGCTGGAATCAACGGATAACTACAAGTTCCAGATTATAGCAAGCGCACAGCAAAGCGAGTATCAATCGAGAATAGGAAAAGATGTGTTTGCCATTTTGCAGATTACGGATGATTTGAGCGTAAATCCCGACGCTATCTCGCTTTTGTCGGAAAAGCAGTCGCCGCAAGACCTGCGCACCATCATAGAAAACACGCTGAGCGAGAAAGTAATGCAACAAAAACTCGACGTGCTTTCCCAATCGGGAAATGTAAATGCCGAATCCATTTCGCAGGTGCGTTCCATTGTTGAAAGCGGTTCAAAAGTGAACATAAAGACGATGAAATGGGGCGAAGACGGCACCGTTTCCGAATTGTCGACCGAAATCGCCACCATTATCGGCATGGTTTTTACCGTTCTCATTTACATGTTTATCCTCATGTACGGTAATATGGTGATGCAAGCCGTGTTGGAAGAGAAGAAGAGCCGTATTGTGGAAGTAATGGTTTCATCGGTTAAGCCCGTGAAGTTGCTCGTGGGAAAAATCATCGGAATAGGTTTGGTGGGAATTACTCAATTGGTCATTTGGGGCATTTTAATCGGCGTGCTGTTTACCGTTTTGTCCGCTTTTTTCATTGTTCCGCAACAAACGGCGGCGATGCCTTCGCCTGCCGAATTTAATGCTGAAGCCATTATGAGTTCCGTAATGAGCGTCAATTGGTTGGAGATTTTGGTTTATTTCCTGTTGTTTTTTATCGGCGGCTACATCCTTTACGCGTCCATTTTTGCCATGTTCGCGTCGGCAGTAGATAGCGAAGAAGATACATCGCAATTTATGATGCCTGTAACCTTGCTTATCATGTTTGCCTTTTTCGCCGGATTTTACAGCGTGAGCAACCCCGACGGACCGCTGGCATTTTGGGCGTCGCTTATTCCGTTCACGTCGCCTATTGTGATGATGGTGCGTCTGCCGTTCGGGATCCCGTTGTGGGAAAAACTGCTTTCGTTGGTTTTGCTTTACGGGACATTTATGCTAATCTCCTTTTTCGCGGCTAAAATTTACCGGGTAGGGATCCTGATGTACGGCAAAAAACCATCGGTTAAGGAGATGATCAGGTGGGTGCGGTATAAGTAGCGTTTACCGGATCCTATTTTCTTTTCTCAAAAATAGAAAGGATAGGTCTGGCGATCCATACCTGCGGTTGCGGGAAATCGAGCAGGTAGGCAATGGTTCCGGCCGTATCGTAAACCATGACACTTTCAGGGATGGTAAAGTTCTTTTTGATGTTCTTTCCGTAAAAAACCAGGGGGCTTTCCATTTCATGCATGGTCTTTCCTCCATGCCCCTTCTCCAGACCCCCATGATCGGAAGTGACGATAACGACGGTTTCATCCATCATGCCTGCTTTCTCTATGGTCTCGATGACCGCTCCCACACAGGCATCAATCTCGTGTGCCGCCTGCAGGTATTCGGGAGAACCCCATCCGTGACTGTGTCCCGCATGATCGGTTTCCCCAAAATAGATCATGCATAAGTTGGGTCTTTTTTCCTCCAAATACTTCAAGACCGTGCGCATCGATTCCCTGGAATGGGTTTTTTGTTTGGATACATCGGAACGAAAATCAATGGCCAAGGTATCCACCAGGAAATTCATTCCTTCCCAGTCGAAAATATAGCCGATTTCCGCCTTGGGATTGGCTTTCCGGTAAAGGCCGAAGATGTTGGGAAAACGGTTGTCGTCGTTGACCACCCGTGAGGGTAGCTCCGGGACACGGGAGCCCCACTCGGTATATCCGTGCAGTTCGGGACCGGCACCCATGAACATGGAGGCCCAGTTGCAGGCACTAACCGAAGGTAATACGCTGCGTCGTTCGAGGGTATAAGCCCCTTCACGCATCATTTTTCGTAAGACAGGCATGTCTGCTCCCTCACGGATACAATCGGAACTCAGACCGTCGTAACCAATCAGGATCACATGCTTCGGAAGATGTTTGTTTTTGGAAAAAGCATTTGAAGCAGAAGAAAACAGGGCAAAAAATGCGATGCAGAAAATCATGAGTCGTTGTACCATAAGTTTGAAATTTAATTTTTCCAAAGTTACTAAAATTTTTCAAAATCTTTTTTTGGATTGATTTATTTAATGCTTTTATTGGTAGTCTTGGCCGGCATATCGACCCGATGGGGGAGCGTCCCCGGATGGCTTCGTGATTGAAAATATCCTATCTTCATTGAACGGCTGCGAATTTTCTTTTTACCGTAGTGCGTCAGGCGATGAGTTAGACTTGTTATTGGATCAGAATGAGAATATTCTCACATCCAAGTTGCTGATTTCCGTCACTTCCGAGGCGGAGAAACGCAGTTTTGGTGTGTCGTGTGCGAAACGTATCCCAATTTCATCATCTTCTTCGGAAGAATGTGAGAACGCATAATGACGGTCATTGATATAGATGTCAAGGGTTCCCTTGAAGCGAATATTCAATTTTATGGCACCGTAATCAATGGGTTTGTCCCATACCCGAATTATTTCTTCCGAAGGTTTAAGTATAAGGGTTTTGCTTTTACCGTTTAAAAAATTGCGATGATCTTTATCTGCCGGAAGTGCTGTCAGATTCCAATTATCAAGAG
>JBGZJM010000193.1:0-2909 GCA_041848845.1 Petrimonas sp.
AGAGCATAAAATGTGAAAATAATTGTTTTTGGGTGTTTATATATAAAAAAATATCACTCTCATTAGGGAGTGATATTTTGTTTTTCGGGATTGTTATTATTCTGCTATTCTCTTAATTCTAATATTTCAAAACCGATTTATCTTCAATATCTTTCGCATCGTTTACCGGAACTAATGTAAACCCCCACTTATAATTTTGGTTTGCCGGAATAGTGTATTCGGGTAGTGGTGCAGCGCCCCAACTGTTGTATCCGGCAACGCCCTGCTGACGCATATCGATGCAGACTTCCACGAAATTGCGCGGCGTGATGTCGTTTATATGCGTTTGACGAGGTTTACGGTTTCGGGCGTCGGCATCGTTACGTGTGGCAATCTCTTCGCTGCTGAAGTTGTTCCATTGGTAGGGGCGGTGGGTGGCGTCTTCGGTATCGAAATCTTCCACCGAGTTGCGCAAAGCGTTAAATCCTACGGTTTCGTCGGCAACCACCATTAAGCCTAAGCCTTTTCCTTTTTTTTCCTGTGCGGTAAAAGCAGCCCAGCGGGTGTCGGTGCGGTGTCCGTTCTCCTGCGGACGAACGTAAGGATAATACATAGCTTCGGCAGAGGTTTTGTAGAGTCCTATTTTTGAACCCGATGCACGGTCGATATAGTTTTCACCGGGACCACGACCGAAATATTGCACATTATTCATTGATGCCGGCAGGCGGAATCGCACGCCGATACGCGGTACAACCAATTCCGATGAGGCTTTGCGTGCCGCTGTGGCTTCGGGCGAAGCGGTTGCCATTTGCGTGGCTTCGGATGCTTGCATTTGAGCCGCTTCCGCGTAGGTAGAATGGAATTCCATATCTACTTTCACAATACCCGACGGATAAACGATGTATTTTATCGTGTAAAGGTTTCCGGCGGCGAGCAGGTAGGTTGCTTCCATTATGGCATTGTTGCCTTCGGTATAAACTTTTGTATCGGTAACGTTGAATTTGCGGCTCGATTGCTTCCATATCTGCAAGCGATGAGGATTGCCGTTTCCGTAATCGTTGTCGTTGGGTGCGCGCCAGAAGTTGGGCTGTATGCCGAAGCCTTTATCGAAATATTCGGTTCCGTTTACTTTGTATGATGTTACCACGCCCGATTTGCGGTTGAACACAAACTGTACGGCAGACGACGATACAGTAATGTTATCGCCCTTCTCCGCCACTTTTAGCGCAGGAGCGGATATGGAAGCGTAAGCCTGTTTGGGTTGTTCTATCGGCAAATTAAACTGCTCATAAGCTACCACGTGGTTGGTCGGAACCAATTGGGCGGCTTGTTTCTGAATGACTTCGAAATTAACAAAATATTCTGCCCCCGATTTTGCTTTTATGGCATCAACAGGAATGTAAACTTCGGCAGATTGTTGCGGTTGCAGCGATACGGGAAGCGTTCCTTCCGAAACTTTTTTGCCGTTTTCGCTCATTTCATATCGGAACAGATAATTATCGGTATTGGAAAAATATTGACGATTAATGACTCGAAAAATTCCTTTCGGTAAATCCACCGCTTCAATGGCGAAGTTTTGGTGCACGTATTTCACTTCGGCAATCGATGGATGAGGCGTGCGGTCGGGATTTACGAGACCGTTGCAGAGGAAGTTTCCGTCGCTGGGCATATCCTTGTCGCCGTAATCGCCACCGTATTTCCAAAAATGACGTCCGTTTTCGTCCACGGCATCCATGCCCTGGTCAGCCCAATCCCAAATGTATCCGCCTTGCAGGTTGGGATATTTGTAGATGGCTTGCCATTGCAGGTCTAAGTTTCCGTTGGAGTTGCCCATCGCGTGCGAATATTCCGAAGGAATAACCGGACGGTCGCTCCCTTTCGAACCGATTTCTTCCAGCCACGCCGCACTCGGATATTGCGGCACGTACATATCGGTATTCGCGTCCCATAAGGCGCGTTCGTAGTTTACGGGGCGGTTCATAAAGTGGCGTTCCCGGTCTTTCAGGAATTTGTAGGTGTGTAAGAAGTTGATTCCGTTTCCGGCTTCGTTTCCGAGCGACCAGATAGCCACAGACGGATGGTTTTTGTTGCGTTCGAACATGTTCACCGTCCTGTCCATGTGTGCCTGTTCCCATTCGGGATGTTTGGCAAGCGAGCGTTCGCCGTAGTACATTCCGTGTGATTCGATATTGGCTTCGTCGTACACGTACAAGCCGTATTGGCTGCACAATTCGTAGAAACGGCGTTGCTGAGGGTAGTGCGAGAGGCGTACGGTGTTGATGTTGTTTTGTTTCATCAGCGCGAAGTCTTTCATCATCACCTCTTTCGTAACGTAATGTCCCGTGGCAGGGTTGGTCTCGTGGATATTTACGCCTTTGAGTTTGATGGGTTGCCCGTTCACCAGGAATAACCGGTCGGTTCTCTCACCGGTTTTTACGGCTTTGATTTCAAAGCGTCGGAAACCGACAGGGTAGGGGACTACTTCGCTCGAAGTCCGGTCGTCTTTCTTAACAGTTATTAATAGCTTATATAGATTTGGTTGTTCCGATGTCCAGGTGGCTACATTAGGTAATGACTCTGCCTTGAACGACACGGTATTTTCGCCATTTCCCTGAACACTGATCGATTTTGTTCCCGATGCAACTGCCTTGTCTGAGGCATCCAGTAACTCATAAGAAACCTCTGCATACGAAGCTCCTTGCGCGTAGTTGCTGACGGTGGTTTCCAACTCGAAGATGCCGTTCTTATAGGTGTCGTCGAGGGTGGATTTCACGCGGAAATCGCGTAGCGATGTTTTGGGTTGCGACCAGAGGTAAACGTCGCGTTCGATTCCGCTGATGCGCCAGAAGTCTTGGCATTCGAGGTAGGAGCCGGTGCTCCAGCGGAATATTTTCAATACGAGGGAGTTTTTTCCGGGTTTCAGGTATTTG
>JBGZJM010000194.1:0-5684 GCA_041848845.1 Petrimonas sp.
ACGGTACGCAGCCTGGAACTGATTTCCACGATGAACGAAGGGGGTAAGAGTTTGCTGGACATACTCGATAAGACCATCTCACCTATGGGGTCGCGCATGTTGCGCCGCTGGATGGTGTTCCCCCTCAAAGATGTCCGGTCCATAGAAGAACGCCTGGATGTGGTGGAAAACTTTTTTCGCGAAACAGCATTGAAAGAATTGCTCGAGGAAAAACTTTCGCTTATCGGTGACCTGGAACGGATCATATCCAAAGCGGCCGTCGGCAGGATTTCTCCCCGTGAAGTGGTACAACTCAAGGTGGCTTTAACGGCCATTGAACCGGTACGTGAAGCGTTCCTGTCGTCCGGAAATGCCGGCCTTCAGGAGATGGGCAGGAAATTAGATCCTTGCTCCGTTATCCGGGACCGGATTGAACGGGAGATCTTTCCTGATCCGCCGGCCCTGCTGAACAAAGGAGGAGTGATTAAAAAGGGAGTGAACGGACAGTTGGATGAGCTTCGCGAAATGGCCTACTCGGGCAAGGATTACCTCCTTCAGTTGCAGCAACGGAAAAGTGCGGAAACGGGTATCCCTTCCCTGAAAATTGCGTTCAATAATGTTTTCGGATATTACATCGAAGTGCGAAATGCACACAAACACAAGGTACCCGAAACGTGGATACGGAAACAAACGCTGGTAAACGCGCAACGCTACATTACCGAGGAACTGAAGGAGTACGAAGAAAAAATATTGGGTGCCGAAGAAAAAATCGTGTCGCTCGAAACACATCTCTACAACACGCTTGTGGAGAGCCTGATAGAATATATCCCGGCTATACAGGGTAACGCGACCGTTATTGCAAGGGCCGATTGCCTGTTGTCTTTTGCAAAGGCGGCCCGGGAAAACAAGTATATCCGTCCCGAGATAAACGGATCGGATGCCATAGATATCAAGAGCGGCCGCCATCCCGTAATCGAGAAACAGCTTCCGCCCGATGAACCCTATATTGCCAACGATGTGTATCTCGACCGGGATTCACAGCAAATCATTATCATTACCGGTCCCAACATGGCCGGAAAATCGGCCTTGCTGCGCCAAACGGCGCTGATCACGATTATGGCGCAAATCGGGAGCTTTGTCCCGGCAGAATCGGCAAGGATCGGACTGGTGGACAAGATCTTTACCCGTGTCGGCGCATCGGACAATATATCGCTGGGCGAATCCACGTTTATGGTGGAAATGAACGAAGCAGCCAACATCATCAACAATATCTCGGAACGGAGTCTTGTCCTTTTCGATGAATTGGGCAGAGGTACAAGCACCTACGATGGAATTTCCATTGCCTGGTCGATCGTGGAATACATTCACGAACACCCCCGGGCAAAAGCCAAAACCCTTTTTGCCACCCATTACCACGAATTGAACGAGATGGAAAAATCGTTTAAGCGAATCAAAAACTACAATGTCGCTGTAAAGGAGATTGACAACAAGGTCATTTTCCTGCGAAAACTTGTTCCGGGGGGGAGTGAACACAGTTTTGGCATTCACGTTGCCAAAATGGCCGGAATGCCGCAGAGCATCACCAAACGGTCGGAAGCGATCCTGGAACAGATGGAAACCGCCAATCGCAGGCAGGGCATCAAAAAACCGATAAAGGATATTGTTGAAAAACGGGAGGGCTACCAGTTGAGTTTTTTCCAGCTGGACGACCCCGTTTTAAGCCAGGTCCGCGACGAAATACTCAACTTGGACGTCAATAACCTAACCCCCATAGAGGCTTTGAATAAATTGAATGAAATCAAGAAAATAGTGAAAGGGAAATGACGTACAACGAAAACAATCCCAACGAAACCCAATGCAAAGGGCGTATTGAAGTCATTTGCGGTTCCATGTTCTCCGGTAAGACCGAAGAACTGCTTCGCAGGCTGCGCCGGGCGAAAATTGCCCGCCAGAAAGTGGAGATATTCAAACCGGTCATCGATGTGCGTTATTCGCAGGAAGAAGTGGTATCGCACGACAAGAACTCGATTCTTTCAACACCTGTTGAGCATTCCAGCAATATCCTGCTGCTTGCCTCCGGGGTGGAAGTGGTGGGAATAGACGAAGCTCAGTTTTTTGATAAGGGGCTAGCCGATGTTTGCCAACAGCTTGCCGATCAAGGCGTCCGGGTAATCGTTGCCGGGCTCGACATGGATTTCAAGCGGGTACCGTTCGGGCCTATGCCTGCCCTTTGTGCCATTGCCGATGATGTGACCAAGGTTCATGCCATCTGTGTCCGTTGCGGTTCGCTGGCCAGTTATTCGCACCGTATAGTGGAGGGTGAGAAGCAGGTGATGTTGGGGGAAATGCAGGAATATCGGCCGCTTTGCAGAAAATGTTATTTGCAGGAACAGTTATTTTTTACTCCGCCGATAAACAAATTTTAAGCCAGGGCGTTTATATAGACAGAAGTGTCAAATACACGGTGAGTAAACATTTTATTAAAACATTAACTTATGAAACTTAAAAACTTATTTTTCGTTACAGCGTTGGTATTTGCAGCCATAACCACAACTGCAAATGCTCAGAACTACAAAACCGCTTTTGGTGCCCGCTTGGGTTATGACAGCGGCATTACGCTGAAACATTTCTTTGCTCCGGCAAGCGCATTCGAAGGTATATTGGGCGTTTCTCCGCGTTATTTTCAATTGACCGGGTTGTATGAATACCAGCAACCGCTGCCGGGAGCGCCCGGCCTGGACTGGTATCTGGGTTTGGGAGCTCATCTTGGAAATGTCTATTACAAGGATTATGACGGCGGCCGTTTTCTGCTCGGAGGGGATTTGATTGCAGGGCTTGAGTACGTATTTCCAACGGCTCCTTTTGCCATTTCACTGGACTGGAAACCCTCGTTTAACTTTACCAACGACTACAACGACTACTGGTATGCCGGTTTGGCGCTTAGTTTACGCTACACGTTCAGATAGGGACCGGATTCCGGTACTTTATACAACCGTTCTCACCCGAGAGCGGTTTTTTTATGACGGTACGCTTAAAAATCGTATTTTTGTGCTATATTATTCGAAAAAATGGAGCATCTCCTCAGTCAATTAAATTCCAAACAACGCGAAGCCGTTGAATTCTGCGATGGCCCGTCGTTGATCATTGCCGGTGCCGGATCGGGAAAAACCCGTGTCCTGACCTATAAAATTGCTTACCTGCTGGAACAGGGCCTTCCGCCGTATTATATACTGGCGCTGACCTTTACCAACAAGGCTGCCCGGGAAATGAAATCGCGGATTGCCGGTCTGGTGGGGGAAAAGAAAGCACGTCAGCTGTGGATGGGAACGTTTCACTCCATTTTTTCCAGGATTTTGCGAAACGAGGCTGAACGGATTGGATTCACTTCCAATTTTACGATTTTCGACTCTTCCGATTCCACTAATCTGGTACGCCTGATCATTAAGGAGATGCGGCTGGACGACAAGGTGTACAGGCCGGGAGCGGTACACAACCAGATATCGAGAGCGAAGAACGGTCTGGTAACGCCCGGAATGTATGCCCGGAACAGGGAGATCATTGAGTACGACCGTGCTTCCAAACGTCCGCAACTGTTCGAAATTTACCAGCGTTATCAGAACCGGCTGAAAGCCGCCAACAGCATGGACTTTGATGATCTGTTGATGTACACCAACATCTTGCTGCGCGATAATCCCGATGTCTTGGAAGACTACCGGAACCGTTTCCAGTTTGTGCTCGTTGACGAATATCAGGATACCAACTTTGCGCAACATCTTATCGTGAAGCAGTTGGCCGAATTGCATCACCGGGTTTGTGTGGTGGGCGATGACGCGCAAAGCATTTATTCGTTTCGCGGAGCCAATATCGATAATATCCTGAAATTTAAATCCACTTTCCCTCAGACACAAATTTTTAAGTTGGAGCAAAATTACCGCTCCACGCAAAGCATTGTAAACGCTGCCAACAGCCTTATAAAGAAAAATAAGGAGCAGATTTTCAAGGAGGTTTTTTCGGAAAACGAAGAGGGGGAAAAAATTGAAGTGGCGAGCGCCTTTTCCGATTTCGAGGAGGGGCTTATCGTGGCCAATAAAATCGCCCGGATGCGCTACGAAGGGCATACCGGGTTTTCGGATGTTGCCATCCTCTATCGTACCAACGCCCAGTCGCGAATCTTTGAAGAGTCGCTGCGCAAGAAAAATATTCCGTACGTCATTTATGGAGGGCTTTCTTTTTATCAACGAAAGGAGATAAAAGACATCATCAGCTATTTCCGGCTTATCGTGAATCCCGGAGACGAGGAGGCGTTCCGCCGCATCGTGAACTTCCCCGCACGCGGAATTGGCGATGTTACGGTAGGCAAGATAAGTGAAAGCGCCCGTCTGCATAACGTCAGCCTGTGGCAGGTACTCTCGTCGCCGCTGCAATATAACCTGGACGTGAATGCGGGCACAGCCCGGAAACTCGCATTGTTTCACGAACTGATAAACGGATTTATTGCCGGTAACGAAACACGGAACGCATATGAACTGGCTCAAACGGTACTGAAAAATACGGGTATCGTCAAGGAGGCTTACGAAGACCTGACCCCCGAAGGGATGAGCCGGGCGCAAAACATCCAGGAATTGCTGAATGCCATCAACGAATTTGTGTCTGAAAGACAGGAGCAGGGAGAAGAAGGTATCCGGTTGGTGGACTTCCTTTCGGAAGTATCTCTGCTTACCGACCAGGACACCGGTGACGATGACGGCAAGGTGAAAGTTACGCTGATGACGGTGCATGCTGCCAAAGGGTTGGAATTCAATCATGTTTTTGTGGTGGGGATGGAAGAAGACCTTTTCCCGTCGAGCATGGCAAAATTCGAGCCACGGGGGTTGGAGGAGGAACGACGCTTGTTTTACGTGGCCATTACCCGGGCAAAAAAAACGTGTACCGTTACTTTTGCCAGGAGCCGTTTCAGAAACGGAAGCACAAACGCCACACGCGAAAGCCGGTTCCTGAAGGATATCGACCCCCGCTTCCTGTTGATGGAGCAAAAGACGTTGACTCCTGCCCGGGATGAGGCGGCCGACGGCTTTTGGGAATCGTTGCGGCAAAAAAGGGAAAGCAGCGCGTTTGACCGGCCGTCGAGCCGGATTCCCGTCAACCGGACCGAAAATTCTTCCTTGCAGCTCTCCGAAGAGGCCGGTCAACTGAGAGAGGGAAACGTGATTGAACACGAACGGTTCGGCAGGGGAGTGGTTACTTCCATTGAACAATCGGGAGGGGATAAACGGGCTTTTGTCGATTTCGAGTCCGCCGGACGGAAACAACTGCTGCTGAAGTTTGCGAAATTCATAAACTAAAGGTCAGTAATGAAAACAAGTTCCAATAAACTGCAAATAAAATCACTGATATATAAGTGTTTCTAAAAACTTCTATTTTTGCACTTGTTTCTTGACTTATCACATTATTTCTGTTGTTTTCATTATTTTTGTTTCTTATTTGTTTCTTGTTTTCGATTATTTTTCGTACCTTTGCACCCAGTTTAGGACATAAAATCGAATAGCCATGGCAAGGAACAAGAAAACGACAAAGGCAAAGGAGCCAATCCGGCTTAGGATGAAAGACCTAAGCAACGGAAACAAAAGTTTGTACTTGGATATCTATAGGGATGGCAAACGTTCCTATGAATATCTGAAGATGTATATCGTCCCCGAAACGGACGA
>JBGZJM010000195.1:0-4798 GCA_041848845.1 Petrimonas sp.
CACGGATACACATTAATAGTAATATCAAGCATAGCGTTTTCCTTGATTACTATTCTCAGGTTAAAGAAATTTAGAAATAGTCAAATTATTAAACATCACCGTGATTACCAAGCTCATTCTTCAACTGCAAAATGGTTTTGGCAAACACAGGATGTATGGTATTGGGCGATATTTCGGCAAAAGGGGTCAACACAAAACCGCGCAAATGGAAGCGGGGATGCGGGATGATTAATCCGGGTTCCTCAATGATCCGGTTGTCAACCATCAGGATGTCGATATCGATGGTGCGATCGGCATACCCTCCGTCCGGAGATTTTTTTGTCCGCCCAAGCTCCTTTTCGATCGCCCGGGTTTCCCGCAATACTTCACCGGCCTCCAGGGTCGTGATCAGTTCACAAACGGAATTAATGAACCGGTTTTCAGACTCGAATCCTTCGGGTTCGGAAACATAAAAAGCGGATCTGGAAATAATTCTCCCTATCCGCTTGTCAATATCTCTGTAGGCACGCTCGATATTCTTTTTCCGGTCTCCCAGGTTGGAGCCCAACCCCAAAAAAACAACATGAACAATATCGTTATCAGCCATTTTTCAACACGGCGTCATTGCACAAAAGCCGCATGTTTTAAATTATCAGCATAGCGTCCCCGTATGCACCAAACTCGTATTTCTCCTGGATGGCCGTCTGATACACGTCCATAATTCTTTCGTATCCGCCGAAAGCGGCCGTCACCATCAAAAGCGTGGAGAACGGCAGGTGGAAGTTGGTAACCAGCGCGTCGGGCAACGTAAAGTCATAGGGCGGGAAAATAAACTTGTTTGTCCATCCCTCCCTCGGTTTGATGTGTCCGTCCGTGCTGATGGTGGTCTCAATGGCCCGCAGGACAGACGTACCCACGGCACAGATTTTGTGCCCGTTGTCTTTTGCCGTGTTCACCTTGTCGCACAACTCCTGCGTAATGATCATCTGTTCCGAATCAATCTTGTGTTTGGTCAAGTCCTCCACATCGATATCGCGGTAGGCGCCCAAACCGTGATGAAGCGTAAGAAAGCCGTAACCGATGTTTTTAATCTCCATACGTTTGATCAACTCCCGGCTGAAATGCAGTCCTGCCGCGGGAACAACCACTGCCCCTTCGTTACAGGCAAAAATATTCTGGTACCTCTCCGCATCCTCCGGCACGGCCGACCGCTCCAAGTATTCGGGGATCGGGGTTTCCCCGATGGAGAAAAGCAGTTCTTTGAACTCTTCGTACGGCCCGTCGTAAAGAAAACGAAGCGTGCGCCCGCGCGAGGTGGTGTTGTCAATCACTTCGGCCACAAGCTCTTCGTTTTCGCCAAAGTACAACTTGTTCCCGATCCTTATTTTCCGGGCGGGATTAACCAGAACATCCCACAGATGCTGCGCGGGATTCAGTTCCCTGAGCAAAAACACTTCTATTTTGGCCCCGGTTTTTTCCTTGTTTCCGAATAACCGGGCGGGAAAGACCTTGGTGTCGTTGAAAACGAAAAAGTCGTGCGCGTCAAAATAATTCAGAATATCCTTAAAAACAAGATGTTCTATTTTGTCGGAATTTCGATGAACCACAAGCAATCTGGATTCATCGCGATGTTTACTCGGATGCTTGGCAATCAATTCCTCCGGTAAATTAAATTTAAACTGAGAAAGTTTCATATCTGATTAAACTGATTCTTTATAATGCTATAATTTATCGTTTAGACTCCCCCTGATGGCTATCTGCCGGTCAAAAAAATCGTCCAGCCCTTCAAGCTTTAAACAATCGTTCAACGATACATCACCTACTCTTGTTCGTTGAAGAGCAAGAAGATGTGCTCCCGACCCAAGGCTTTCGCCTATGTCGCGCGCCAGAGCACGTATGTACGTGCCTTTACCGCAAACAACCCGGACAGTTATCGTCGGTAAGTCGTAATACAACAATTCAATTTCCTTTATAACCAATATTTTTGGTTTTAGTTCAATTTCTTCATTCTTTCGGGCAAACTCGTATGCCCTCTTACCGTCGATCTTGACCGCCGAAAAAAGGGGCGGGACCTGTTCGATCTCCCCGGTGAATTGCTTCAAGCACTCCTCCACCATTTCGCGTGAGATGTGTTCCACCGGATATTCGGCATCAATTTCCGTCTCCAGGTCGAAAGAAGGAGTGGTTGCTCCCAGCCGGATCTCGGCAATGTACTCTTTGGTTTGGGCCTGCAACCTTTCAATCTCTTTTGTCTTTTTCCCCGTGCAAACGATCATTACACCGGTAGCCAGCGGATCGAGTGTTCCCGCATGACCCACTTTCAGTTTTTTTATTTTCAGTTTCCCGCACAACTTTGCCCGTACCACCCTTACCAGCCGGAACGAAGTCCAATGCAGCGGCTTGTCGACGTATAAGACCTCTCCTTCAATAAAATCCATCAGGCCACGTTTGATACGGTTCCGGACAACAGCAACACGATCAGCAGAACACCTACGATAATTCGGTACCATCCGAACGCCTTAAACCCGTGCCGGGTCAGAAAATCGATAAAAAACCGGATGGCAATGATGGCAACCACAAAAGCAACCCCGTTTCCGAGAATCAACACTCCGATATTCTCCTGCAACATGGCCGCACCGGCAGGGTCCTTTATCAGCTGATACAGCTTGTAACCGGCTGCCGCGGCCATGGTAGGCACAGCCAGGAAAAACGAAAATTCGGCGGCGTTTTTCCGGTCGAGCCGGGTGCTCATCCCCCCCACAATGGTAGCCATCGACCGGGAAACACCAGGAATCATCGCGATACACTGGAAGAAACCGATCTTCAACGCCCGTTGCCACGATATCGATTGATCCTCAGCGGGTTTATTGAACCACGTATCCACAAAAAGCATCACTATGCCGCCCACCACAAGCATCACGCTCACGACAAAGACATTCTCGAGCAGCGAATCGATCCGGTCTCCAAAGATCAATCCCAGCACTCCTGCCGGGACAACGGCGATAAACAGCTTCCAGTAGAAATCGAACTTATGCAGAAACCGTTTCCGGTAAAGAAACACCACCGACAGAATGGCTCCGAACTGGATAACTACCGTAAACGCCTTTACAAACGGCGTACTCTCGATTCCAAGCAGCGCCTGGGTTATGATCATATGCCCGGTCGACGAAACGGGCAAAAACTCCGTCAAGCCTTCTACAACAGCAACGATAATTGCTTCTAAACTACTCATGTATATTGTTGAATTATTTTCCCTTCCTGTCCTTTGCCGGATACAAAATTCCCACAATCATCAGCACAAATCCGGCCAGACAAACAAGTGGGGCCACTTTAATGCGTCGCGCGCTGAAAATATCGGGTTCAAAACCGTCAAAGGTTGTCGCGGGACCGCTCATCAGCAGAAAACCCGCGATGATAACAAGCACGGAAACTCCGCAAATGATGAGGTTTATTTTATGGAAAGCAAGATTTTTGTGAGACATACTTTGGGTTATGGGTTAATGGGTTATCTGAAATTTATTAAATCATACATAATACAAGTTCTCGGTTTTCATCTTCAGGTAACGGTTCACCGCAAAATAAGTCGCCACGGTCGAAATCAGAATTCCCAGCAAAATGACGACGACAAAAATAACGATCAGATCCGTCATACCGACGATGGATTGCAACTCGGCGTATTCCTTGTTGAAATACGCAAGGACAAGAAAGATGATGCCGTCTGCAAAAATCCCCGCAACGATCCCCGTGAGAATATTGCTGAGGATAAACGGCCTGCGGATAAAACTCCCGTTGGCGCCCACAAGCTTCATCGTATGGATAATAAACCGCTTGGAATAAACGCTCAGCCGAATGGTGTTCCGGATCAGCGTAAAGGAAATAAACATTAAAACGGCCGCTAAAATCAGTAAAATCAGGGTAACCTTCGACAGGTTGTCGTTGATAAGATCGATGGCTTCCTGCTGGTACAGCAAATCACGAACGTTGTTTTGCTGCCGGATCACCCGGCTGATGACCGCGATACTGTCGCTGTTGGCGTATTCCGAATGGAGATAAATCTCTATGGCGTCCTGTGCCGGATTATACCCCAGCAACTCTTCGGGATCCTCGCCCAGATCCTTGATCAACTGCTCTTTTGCCTCGTCCTTGCCGATGAACCGTGAAGATTTCACGAACGGTTGGGCATCCAGGTTTTTCCTCAACCGCTGAATCCCGGCATCGGTAACATCGTTATCGAGCATCACGCTGAAGCTCATGTTCTCTTTCACGAAATTCGACAACCCGTTGCCCATAAACAGGATAAGGATGGTCAGGCCCAGCAGGAGCAACACCAGCGAAATGCTGACGGTGGATGTAATTTTTGCATTTATGAATCGCGCAGTGGATATCTTTTTCTTTTTCGACATAAAAAGGGTTACACCAAGAAAAATCCGATTATTCTCAATAAAACGTTTTTTTTCCGAATTGGCTGCAAAGTAACAAAAATATTGCGAAAACCGGAAATTTACTCCGGTAATAATCAACAAGAAAGATTAATTTTCCCAAATCCCGTTATCGCGGCCCGTTTTTGCGCTAAGACTATTCTATTATGCCGTTAACGATCAATGAATAACCTTTTTCATTCGGATGCAAACCGTCCAGAAACAGGCTTTCGTCGATCTTTCCGCTTTTCGTCAATAACCTGTTACCCACATCCAGGTAGCTGTAATTGTTCATGGAAGCCATCCTGGAGATCTGCCGGTTGATGGCTGTCACTTCTGACTCCTTATTGCGTCGGGGGAGCAATCCGACAACTTTTATCCTGGCCTCCGGCTGACGGATC
>JBGZJM010000196.1:0-2555 GCA_041848845.1 Petrimonas sp.
AGTTCGTTGTAAATCCGGTCGGCATCCGAAACTTCAACCAACAGGAAATTGGCATCCGAAGGATAAATCTTCCTTACAATTTCCAGTTTCGATAATTCTTCGGCAAGGTAGGCTCTTTGCTGCAGAATCGTGTCGCGGCGCTTTTCAAATTCATCCACGCGCGAAAGCGCTTCCAGGGCAACTTGCTGATTGATGATACTGACGTTGTAGGGCGGTTTGGTTTTGTCTAACAACGAAATGATTTTTTCGCCGGCAAAAGCCATTCCAACCCGGACACCCGCCAACGCCCAGGCTTTGCTGAATGTCTGCATCACAATAAGGTGGGGGTATTTGTTTATTTTGCTTTTCAGGCTGTATTCCGGGCAAAAATCCACGTAAGCTTCGTCTGCCACCACAATTCCGTTAAAGTTTTCAAGCAGCTTCTCCAGGTTGTCCAACCTGTTCCCGGTGGGGTTATTCGGCGAGCAAACGAAAAGAAGTTTTACGGAACTGTCTGTTTCGGCCGTCTGCAGGATCTTTTCCATATCAAGCTGAAAATCGGATGTCAATGGAATTTCATGCAGTTTGACGTGATTGATGTTGGCCGAGACTTCATACATCCCGTAAGTGGGCGGACAGACAATCGCGCTGTCTTTTCCAGGCTCACAGAAAATCCGGTATATCAGGTCGATGACCTCGTCACTTCCGTTGCCGATAAAAATCCGGTTGAAAGGTACGTTTTTAACTTCCGACAGCTTCATCTTTAACGCTTTCTGGTGGGGGTCGGGATACCGGTTGAGTGTCCCGTACGGATTTTCATTTGCATCGAGAAAGATGCCTTCGCCGCCCGAAAATTCATCGCGGGCGCTTGAATAAGGTTTTAGCGCCAGGATATTCGGCCTGACCATTTTTTCCACATCAACTGTTCTCATAATTCCTTGCTTGTTGTGCCGACACTTCGCCCAAACGCAGTGTCACGGCATTCTTGTGAGCGAAAAGTTCTTCTGCTTCGGCCATGGTTTCCACGGCTGCCCCGATACCGGCAATTCCTTCTTCCGACAGCTGCTGAAAGGTGATTTTCTTTATAAAGCTGTCCAGAGAAACGCCGCTGTATGCTTTCGCGTATCCGCTTGTTGGAAGCGTGTGGTTAGTGCCGCTAGCGTAATCGCCGGCACTTTCGCAACTGTAGTTCCCCAGAAAAACGGAGCCCGCGCTGGTCACCTCGCGGCTGCGTAAAACAGGATTCTCCACCGCCAGGATCAGGTGTTCGGGAGCGTAAACGTTGCTGAAGCGGATACAGGTCTCCACGTCTTTAAACAAAACGGCACGGCTGTTCTTCAGCGCTTGTCCCGCCATTTCTTTTCGCGGCAGGTTCGCCAACTGGATATCGAGTTCCCTGTTGATTTCCTCAACCACCTTTTTATTGTCCGACAAAAGGATGACTTCGCTGTCCGGCCCGTGTTCTGCCTGGGAAAGCAGGTCGGCGGCAACGAACGACGGACGGCAGGTTTCATCCGCCACCACAAGGAGTTCGCTGGGTCCGGCAGGCATGTCGATAGCGGTTCCGTAGTACTGGGCGGCATGTTTTGCCGTCATCACGTACTGGTTGCCGGGGCCGAATATCTTCTCTACTTTCGGAACGGACTTCGTGCCGAAAGACATGGCCCCGATAGCCTGAATACCTCCGATGGCAAACATGCGGGTTACCCCCGCAAGGTTCGCCGCATAAAGAATGGCGGGGTGGATAGCGCCTTCCTTGCCGGGAGGCGAACAAAGCACGATTTCTTTACAACCGGCTATCTTTGCCGGAACGGCCAACATCAGCACCGTGGAAAAAAGCGGAGCGGTTCCTCCGGGGACATAAATCCCTACCTTCCCGATGGGCCGCGCTTCGCGCCAGCATACCACACCGGGAGAGGTTTCCACTTTTACAATTTCCTCTTTCTGCGAAAGGTGGAATTTCTCGATGTTGCTTTTTGCAAGGGCGATGGCTTGCTTCAATCGTTCCGGAACCTGTTTCGACGCCGCCTCGATTGTCTCGTGACCAACCGTAAAATCATCCGCCGGAAACCCGTCGAACTGGCGGGCATATTTCAATACCGCCTTATCGCCTTTTTTACGGATATCGTAAAAAACCTTGTCCGCTAACTCCATCAGCCTGGCTTGCCTGATGGCGGAGCGTTCTGCCAATTGCGGCCATTTCCTTTCGGCCGGGTTGTTCAATGTCCTCATGAATTTTCCGTTTAAAGTATCATTTTCTCAATATTCATCACCAAGATTCCCTGGGCATCCACGTCTTTCAACGCGTCAATCACATCCCAAAACTGGTCTTCCTGTACTACGGAGTGCACGCTGCTCCATCCCTCTTCGGCAAGGGGAAGGATACTGGGCGACTTCATTCCCGGAAGAATGGAGCAGATTCTGGGAATCGACGAATTGGGCGCGTTCATTACGATGTACTTGCTACCCATGCCTCTTTTGTACGCCCGTATGCGGAAAAGAAACCTTTCCAGCAACCCTTGCTTGGCTGCGTTAAGGTTCTTGTTGGCTATCAGCACCGCTTCGCTTTTCAGGAT
>JBGZJM010000197.1:0-3835 GCA_041848845.1 Petrimonas sp.
GTCTTGTATATTGGCGATAATTCCGATAAATACTTGATGAGCAAGTCGCCCTTATCCCATTTCGACGGATACCGGAGCATTTACAGTGAAGACCGAAAAATGATTATTACATACGAACCTCCTTTTATTATTAATAACTATGATTCACCATCCGTCCCGCCTTATGGATCATTGGGAGTCAGTGATAAAGAGTATATGGCGACCTGGTTATTATTAAGAGCGCAATTGTATTTATGTGATGTGGATTTTCCTTACCAAAAGAAAAGAGAGGATAAATTCGTTTATCGTCCGATGGAGAAATTTACCGGCAAACGTTTTAACAGAAAAAATATCCCGGATATCGGGATCGGGGGATGTATTTATGGTCTTATGCCGGCCAGCTGGTTTACCGACACGCTCTATGTGAAAAAAGCCAATTCTGAAAAAGAGCCCCTGCCCCGTGAAGTTTGGCAAGAGAAACATTATCTGAGAATGATATTCAATAAAGGGAAACTGGTTTCCACGGAAGTTGTGGCGAATAATACATGGATAGAAAAATTAACATGGCCCCGTTCCGGAAAGGTTCACCGGTAAAAGTATATGTGCGGGAAACGGAGCATATCCGTCCACTTGTCAGCTCTTTATCCCGTCTTTTGCCCGTGTCATTTCCGGAGTTGATATTTCCCCGGAGTTCACCCGAGCTTCTTCAGTATTATTTCCGCCGCCCGGTTCGAAGCACCGGTTCCGCCCAGTATTCGCCGCATTTCCGCGTAATTGTCGAGCATATTTTTTCGGTAGTTCTTGACGTGGAGAAGCTGGGCAAGTTCTTTTCGGATGTTGTCGACGGTGAAAAACCTGGCGAAGAGCTCCCTCACAACCTCCCTGCCGCAAATGAGGTTCACCAGCGAGATGTAGGGCGTGTGCAGGATGTTTTTGAAGGCCCAGTAGGATAACCGAGGCATCGGCGTACGGTAACAAACTGCTTGGGGAATGTTCAGCAATGCCGCCTCCAGGGTGGCTGTCCCGGAGGTAACCAGCGCTGCCTGTGACTGGGCGAGAATGCGGTAGGTTTGGTGGAACAGAACCCTCAACGGAAATCCTTGGGTGAACTTGTCGTAAAAATCAGGTTCAATACCGGGTGCGCCTGCGACGACCAGCTGGTAATCTTCGAATCCCTTTACTGCCTGCAGCATAGAGGGCAGGTTTCCCGATATCTCCTGTTTCCGGCTTCCGGCAAGCAGTGCGATAATCGGACGGTCGGGAAGCCCATTGGCCGCAATAAACCCGGCAAACGTTTCGTCTTTATGCCCGCGCGCGTCGATCTCGTCCACCGACGGATTACCGACGTAATGGACCCGGTAATCGTGCTTCTTGTAGAAATCCACTTCGAAGGGCAGGATGCAAAGCATCTCATCCACATATTTCCTGAACGATTTGACCCTGTACTCTTTCCATGCCCATACTTTGGGCGAGATGTAATAGAAAACGGGAATATTCAGCCGGGACTTTACAAACCGGGCCATTTTCAGGTTGAACCCCGGATAATCGACCAAGATAACCGCGTCCGGCCGGTAGGCGGCGATCTCCTTCTTGCAGCGTTCCAGGTTGTGGAGAATGGTTTTCGCGTTGCGGAGAACCGGGCCGATCCCCATAAATGCCATTTCCCGGTAATGCTTAACCAGTGTGCCGCCCTGGGCAGCCATAAGATCACCCCCGAAAAACCGGAAGTCGGCTTCCCGGTCCAACCGTTTGAGCGACCGCATCAGGTTGGATGCGTGGAGGTCGCCCGAGGCTTCGCCGGCTATTAAAAAGTATTTCATTGCCCTACGCCAAATTCCATTTCTTTAATTCAGGGATAAAATCGTGTGCTGTCATGTCGATTTTTACAGGGACAATGGCAGCGTATCCGTTTGCCAATGCCCATTCATCGGTGTTTACGTTGTCTTCTTCCCAGTTTTCGAAGTTCCCGGTCATCCAGAACACGTCACGGCCGTTCCCGTCAGCAGACCGTTGGTATTCGTTCACCCACTTCCCCTGCGTCTGCGAGGTTATTTTTATTCCTTTTATTTCTCCCCGAGGAACGTTTACGTTCAGGCAGACGCCTTTGGGAAGCCCCTTTTCGAGAACAGTTGTGGCTATCCTCCGGGCCACGTCGCAGGCGTGAGTGAAGTCGGCATCGTATGCGTATTCACAAAGGGATACGCCGAGGGAGGGAACTTCAAAAATACATCCTTCCATGGCGGCACCCATCGTCCCCGAGTATATTACGCTGATTCCGGCATTGGATCCGTGGTTGATACCGGAAACCAATAGGTCGGGCCTGCGTTCTAAAAATTCGTTCAGCGCCAGTTTTACACAATCCACCGGAGTTCCCGTGCACATATATGCCGTAAGTCCTTCTTCCTGTTTATAAATCCGGCTTCTCAACGGTTGTGATGTGGAGATGGCAGATGACATTCCCGACTGATGCAATTCCGGGGCGAAAACAACTACTTCGCCCAATGCTCTCATCGCTTCAATAAGCGAGACTATTCCTTTTGCCTGATACCCATCGTCATTGGTGACAAGGATAAGAGGTTTTCTGCTGTTCATCATTTTTTCTTTAGAAATGAAGGACAAACTTAATCAAATTCATCGACTTTTCATACATTGGAGGTGTTACAAAATCGTTAAATTGAAGTTTATGTTTCAAAAAAATTCAACTATTTATTAACTTTACCGTTTTAAACTCAAGTACAAATACAATTCAATCTATGATGAGAAGATTAAGCTTGCTGTTTACTTTGCTGATAAGTACAGTTTTAATAGTTGCGCAGGAAGTGCGTCCGGTAAAAAACGTTGTAGTGATGATTCCCGACGGTACGTCGGTGGGCGTATACTCTGCTTCCCGCTGGTATAAGTTTTATAACAAGATGGGCGATCGCCTGCATATCGACCCCTTTTTCACCGGAACGGTTACAACACATTCCTCCAATGCTCCTATCGGTGATTCGGCTCCTACGGGATCAGCCTATGCGACAGGTGTTTTACAGAAGACAAGCAACGTGGCTATCTATCCGGAAGCAGATCCGGCTAACGATCTTTACCCTGTGGATGCAGCCCGTACATATCAACCGGCAGCTACCCTGTTGGAAGCGGCCAAGTTGATAAAAAACAAAGCTGTTGGGTTGGTGGTGACCTGTGAATTTCCCCATGCTACTCCTGCCGATTTCTCCGCACATTATTACAGCCGAAGCGCGTATAAATTTATTGCTCCGCAAATGGCGTATCAGAATATGGATGTAATGTTTGGAGGAGGAAACGGTATCTTGACCGATGATATCAGACAACATTTCCGAAACAACGGAACTACCTTGATTCAGGACGATAGAAATGCGCTGTTGAATTACAACGGAAACGGAAAAGTGTGGGCATTGTTCGGAGACAGGGCGTTGCCTTATTCTATCGACAGGAATCCCGACAAAGTTCCGTCGCTGGCCGAAATGACCGAAAAGGCGTTGGATGTTTTGTCGAAAAACGAAAACGGATTTTTCCTGATGGTCGAGGGCAGTCAGGTGGATTGGGCGGCGCATGCCAACGACCCTGTCGGCATCATTACCGAGTATCTGGCCTTTGACGAGGCAGTGGGAAGAGTGATGAAATTTGCCGAAAAGGAAGGAAATACGGCGGTTGTTATTATGGCTGACCACGGCAACAGCGGTTTTACCATCGGCTCAAGGGATTGCTCGGGATACGATAAGTTGTCGATTGCAGAATTGTTCGACGCGGTTTCGAAATATCGGTTAAGCGCCAACGGCTTGGAATCGATATTGATCAACACGAAACCCGACGATATGAAAGCGGTATTTAAGCAATA
>JBGZJM010000198.1:0-11186 GCA_041848845.1 Petrimonas sp.
ACAGCTGTTGTCCTGCTGTCCTGCCGGTCGGAGAAGACCTTTGAGGTGAAAGGAGAACTCTCTGCCGCCGGCGATCAGACCTTATACCTGGAGCACCGGGGCCTGGGTGGTGTCGAACTGCTCGATTCGGTGAAGCTGAAAGAAAACGGGAAGTTTGCCTTTAAAGAAAAAGCTCCCGTGAATCCCGAATTTTACCAGTTGAGGGTAGGGGGCCAGGTGGCCGTCTTTGCCATCGATTCGTTAGAGATCTTGCGGGTCAGGGGCGATGCGAAAGACCTGGCAAACACATTGTCCATCGAAGACTCGCCTGTGAACGAGCAGATCAGGCAGATCGACTCCCAGACCCGTCAAGTCAACGTCCGGATCAAGGAGGCGGAGAAGAGGCATGCTGCCGGAGCCATTGACGACGTGGCTTACCTGGCCGAGCTCGACTCTGTCCTGAAAGGGTACAAGACGGAGATCGCCAAGCTGATACTCGGTAATCCTTCGGGTGCGGCGGCATACTATGCTGTTTTTCAGAAGGTGAACGATTACCTGATCTTCGACCCGTACAACAAGCAGGATTACGCCATGTTTGGGGCGGTGGCCACCTCGTGGGACAGGTATTATCCGGGAACTCCCCGTTCGAAGCATCTCGTCGATTTTACGATGAATGCCCTGAAGACAAGAAAACGGCAGGAGCAGCAGGCCGCCTTGTTGGAAAATGTTCCCGTCGTTACCGGGTCGTCGCTGCCCGATATCGTTCTGACGGAAGTTAACGGAGAAAAAACGGCCCTTTCCTCGCAAAAGGGGAAGGTGGTGATACTGGACTTCACCGTGTATAAATCGGACTTCTCCCCTGCGCACAACATGGAACTGAACAAAATCTACACGCGGCACAAGACCCGGGGGCTGGAGATCTATCAGATCTCTTTCGATTCGGACGAGCATTTCTGGAAGAACGCGGCCAGCAACCTGCCCTGGATTACCGTTCGCGATCCGCAAAGCGTATATTCCCGCCTGCTCTCCACGTATAACGTCCGCGATATGCCTACTGCGTTTGTTATCAACAGGGAGGGCGATGTGGCGGCGCGTGTTGAAAATTACGCGTCCCTTCCCGGGGAAGTGGAGAAAGTATTGTGAAATTTGGCAAAAAGTTTTTTTTATTTCGGAGAAAAGAGTATCTTTGCACCAAACATAAAAGATTGAATAAAGGGGATTCCGGTCTGTAAAGCAGCCGGAATTCTTTTTCTTTAATCTATTCTGTGTCAAACATTTAAAATATAGGAGAGTTAAAAAATGGCAATTACTTATATGACCGAAGAAGGTCTTCGAAAGCTGAAAGAGGAACTTGTTCATATGGAATCCGTACAAAGGCCGGAGATTTCGCGTCAGATTGCTGAAGCACGGGACAAGGGCGATTTGTCGGAAAATGCGGAATACGATGCCGCCAAAGAGGCCCAAGGGTTACTGGAGGGAAAAATCGCACAGCTGAAAGGGCTGATTGCCTCTGCCCGTATTATTGATGAGAGCGCCATCAGCACCGATGAGATTCAGATCATGAACAAGGTGACCATCAAGAACCTGAAAACGAAAAAAAACATGACCTATATGCTGGTGTCGGAAAGCGAAGCAGACCTGAAAAGCGGCAAGATTGCCGTGAATACGCCCATTGCGCAAGGCCTGCTGGGCAAGAAGGTGGGGGATAAGGTCGATATCCGGGTGCCGTCGGGTACGCTGAGTTTTGAAGTGTTGGATATTTCGATTTGACCGTATGGCAACCATTTTCAGCAAAATCATAGCGGGAGAGATTCCTTCCTACAAGATAGCCGAGGACGACCGTTTTTTCGCTTTTCTCGATATCAATCCCCTGGCGAAGGGGCATACATTGGTGGTGCCGAAACAGGAGACCGATTATATTTTTGACCTGGACGACAGCCTGTTGGCGGGGATGGCCCTTTTTGCCAAAAAAGTGGCCACAGCCATTCAGGCAGTGATCCCCTGCAACCGCGTGGGAATGATGGTTGTCGGGCTGGAGGTTCCGCACGCGCACATACACCTGATCCCCATTCGGAAGGAGGGGGACATGAGCTTGGCCAATCCGCGGGTCAGGCTTTCGAAAGAAGAGTTTGCGGAGATTGCCGGAAAAATAAGCAGCCGGATTAACTGATTATATCTTTCTGATCCTCACTCCCCTCACGAAATGGTGCTCGCTCTTTTCCAATATCAGGTCGGCACGGAAACGGGTGGGGAGAATGTTCTGCTCCAGGTTGGGCAGGTTGATCTCCTCCCACACTTCGTTGGCAAACTTCATCAACTCTTCTTCCCGGTACGAGGCATACTGATGAAAATAGGATTCGGGACTGGTGAACGCGGTTTTCTGTAATGTCTTGAACCGTTCGAGGTACCATTGACGGATATCCTTTTCAGCCGCATCCACATAAATGGAAAAGTCAAAAAAATCGGAGACGAAGAGCCGCCGGCGGGGTTTCTTGTCGAGGGATACCTGCAAGACGTTGATGCCTTCCACAATCAGGATATCGGGTTTCCCGATCTGCTGAATCTCGTTGGGAACAATGTCGTAATACAGGTGCGAATAGACGGGAGCCTCCAGCGTCTCCCTTCCCGACTTCATCCCGGCCAGAAAAACAAGGAGGCTTTTGGCATCGTAGCTCTCGGGAAATCCCTTTTTGTTTAAAATCCCCCGCCTCTCGAGTTCCGCGTTCGGGTACAGGAACCCGTCGGTGGTGATCAGCTCTACCTTCGGCTTTTCGGGGAGCATCGACAGGAGTTTCTGCAGCACCCGGGCGGTGGTGCTTTTGCCCACGGCCACGCTTCCCGCTATGCCGATGATGTAGGGGATGGTCTGGCTCGAATTCCTGAAAAACTCTTCCCGTTCGTGGTGCAGGTTCCGGTAATGCGTGATGTGGATTTGCAGCAGCCGGATAAGCGGAATGTAGATCTCTTCCACCTCCTCCACGGTAAGCGGTTCGTTCAGCGCCTGCAACTGTGTCAGGTCGATACCCGCGATCGGGAACTCGGGATGGTCTTCAAGCATGCTCCATTCCTGGCGGGAAAAGCTCCGGAACGGCGAGTAAGTGACTTCGTAAGGTTTGAAAATCATAAGGATGCCATTTTCTCGTTGCAAAGATAAGACGGTTTCCCTTAATTACAGCAGTTCCACGCTTCTTTTGATGAAGTTGCTCAAGGCTTCGCCCCTGAGCATCCCGTTGGAGAGCAGCGCCAGGTCGATAACCTGTTTCAGCCTGTTGTTTTCCGCCGCAAGGGCCGTTGTCTCTTCCTTCGATTTGTCTTTAACCTCACCGAGAAGTTGTTGGGCGATCGGATGGTCCATGTTTACGATTACCTGGAACATGTCGGGCATCTCTCCGTAGAAAGCCATTCCCGGCTGCATGGCCGACATCTCCTTCATCCTTCGTGAAAATTCGTTTTGGGTGATCTGAACCGGCCGGGTGGTTTCGCCCAGCGATTTGAAGTCGACGTTGAACTCTGTCTTCTCGATGTTGGGGAGCTGTGACTGGATGGCTTCCGTCAGGTTCTCCTTCTCCTTGTCGGACAATTCCACGGCGGTTTTTTCGTCTTTCTCGATGATGTCCTCCACCGTGTCGCTGTCAACGCGCACGAAACGGGTTTTCTCCAGCTTCTGCTCGAGAAGGCCCAGCCAATGCACGTCCAGCTGCCCGTCCATCATCAGCACGTCGTACCCTTTCCCTTTGGCGGCATCGATAAAGGTGTACTGGTCTTCCTTGTTGTTGGCATACAGGTACACGAGGGTGCCGTTCTTGTCGGTCTGGCTGCTTTCGATCAGGGCCTTGTACTCGTCGAGCGTGAAGTACTTGTTGTCGGTGTTCTTGAGCAGGGCAAACTTGGAAGCCCTCTCGTAAAAACGCTCTTCGGTAAGCATCCCGTATTCAACGAAAATTTTCAGGCTGTCCCATTTCTCTTCGAACGGCGTACGTTCCTTCTTGAAAATTTCCTCGAGCTTGTCGGCCACCTTCTTGGTGATGTGGTTCGATATCTTCTTCACGTTATTGTCGCTTTGCAGGTAAGAGCGCGACACGTTGAGCGGGATATCGGGCGAGTCGAGGACACCGTGAAGCAACGTCAGGAACTCGGGGACAATCCCTTCCACCGAATCGGTCACGAAGACCTGGTTGCTGTACAACTGTATCTTGTTCCGTTGCAACTCTATGTTGTTTTTGATTTTCGGGAAATAGAGGATTCCCGTGAGGTTGAACGGATAATCCACGTTCAGGTGGATCCAGAAGAGCGGTTCGTCCATGCTCATCGGATAGAGCTTGCGGTAAAAATCCCGGTAATCCTCGTCTTTTAATCCGGCAGGCTTTTGTTTCCAAAGCGGATTCACATCGTTGATAACGTTATCCTCTTCGGTATCCGCGTATTTCCCGTCTTTCCACTCCTGTTTCTTCCCGAAAACGATGGGAACCGGTAAAAACTTGCAGTACTTGTTCAGCAACGATTCAATCTTGCTCTTTTCCAGGAACGCCTCGTTCTCTTCGTCGATATGGAGGATAATGTCCGTGCCGCGGCCGGTTTTGTCCGACTCCTCCATCGTGTAGGCCGGATCGCCTTCGCACGACCATTTCACGGCAGGCTCCTCCTTGTAGGATTTGGTGACGATCTCCACCCTTTTAGCCACCATGAACGTGGAATAAAAACCCAGCCCGAAATGCCCGATGATGGCATTGGCATTGTCCTTGTACTGATCGAGGAAATCGTTGGCCGAGGAGAGCGCGATCTGGTTGATATACTTGTCCACTTCGTCGGCCGTCATTCCCACCCCGCGATCGGAGATGGTCAGCGTCTTGGCATCCTTATCGATGACTACCCTGACGGATAAATCGCCCGGGTCACCTTTAAACTCTCCTACATCCGACAATGTTTTCAGCTTTTGCGTGGCATCCACCGCGTTGGAGATAACTTCACGAAGAAAAATTTCGTGGTCACTGTAAAGAAATTTCTTGATGATGGGGAAAATATTTCCGGTTGTTACCCCAATTTGTCCTTCTTTTATCATACTGTATATTATATGGTGTTAATTTTAATCTTTCAAATTATTTGCAAATAGTATGCCATAAAAATGCCGGTTATCCTGTCTTGATCCGGTTTATTTAGACGTGTTCTAAAATCAATGTTCTGCCGGAAATATTGCGTTTTTTAATTATGTCAGTCTTGGTATAAATAATATTTATTGGCTATGTGTGGAGAAAGTCCACACCTGAAATATGTGTAACTTGTTGATTATTATCAATGAATGTGTTTTCAACTGATTTGTTAACACTAATTAATTGTTTTTGAAATAAAAAAATGTTCGCGGAGTGAATTATGTTCTTATATTTGCAAAAGACAACACAATCAAAAATTAAAACTATGAAGTCAAAAAGTTCTTTCGAAAACAGATTGCTGGGCTTGCAGGATAATATGTTTAACTTCGCACTAACGTTAACAGCAGACAGGGAAGACGCAAAAGATCTTTTGCAGGAAACCACCCTCCGGGTTTTGGACAACCGGGAAAAGTATTACGAGAACGTCAATTTTAAAGGATGGGTTTTCACCATCATGCACAATATATTTGTGAATAACTACCGCAAAATTGTCAGAAGCCAGACGATTATCGACAAGACGGAGAATTTGTATCATTTGAACCTGCCGCAGGATTCCGGATTCAATACTCCCGACGGCGCTTACACCATCAAGGAGATCAACAAGGCCATTGCCAGTTTCACCGATGAATACAAAGTTCCTTTCTCCATGCACGTCTCCGGATATAAGTACGAAGAGATTGCGCAACACCTGGGGCTTCCCATCGGCACGGTTAAAAGCCGGATCTTTTTCGCCCGCAAACGCTTGCAGGAGATGCTGAAAGATTTCCGGTTCTATACGGAATAAAATGCGACCCTTGCAAAAAAACCTTTGGCCTTTTGAACCAAAGGTTTTTTTTGTTGTTATAGGTACCTGTGCGGCTTTATGCCCTCCTTGCTCATAAAAATACCCGTTAATGGAAGTTATTTGGTTATTGGTTTCACTCGTCATACTTTATTTCGGAGCCGAATGGCTCGTGTCAGGCGCATCGTCCTTTGCTGCCCGGTTGGGTGTCAGCCCGTTGATTATCGGGTTGACCATTGTTTCCGTGGGGACGAGCGCTCCCGAGCTGGTAGTTAGCGTAAAAGCGGCAATGAACGGGCAAAGCGCCCTGTCGATTGGAAATGTACTGGGTTCCAACCTGTTTAACATCGGAATCATTTTGGGCATTTCGGCGATTATCTATCCGCTGGCCATCAAAAGGCAGCTGTTGAAGTTCGACGCTCCGGTGATGGTGCTCACCTCGGCGCTCTTCTTCGTGTTGTTTCTCGACGGGAAGATTTCTTCAGTCGAGGCTTTTCTCTTCGTGTTTCTCTTTGTGGCCTACATGGCCTATCTTTTTGTTGCTTCGTTGAAGAACAAGAACCGGGCCGGCCAGGGAGAGGAGATCATCAAGCAATACAAGCATTGGGCGGTCGACGTGTTGCTGATCGTACTGGGCTTGGCGGGACTGGTTTACGGTTCCAACCTGTTGGTGGACAATGCCATTGTGATCGCCCAGAAATTAGGCATGTCGGAAGCATTGATCGGGCTGACCATTGTCGCTGCCGGCACCAGTATGCCGGAGCTGGCCACATCTGTGGTGGCCGCCCTGAAAAAACGTTCCGATATCGCTATCGGTAACGTGGTGGGTTCCAACATCTTCAACCTCCTGTTGATTTTGGGTGTTGCCGGCGTTATTTATCCGATCGAGACCCCCGACATCAACATTATGGACAGCCTGTTCGTTGTCGGCATCAGCGCGCTGCTGTGGTTTTTCATGAAGATAGGTACCCGGGTACGGCGCTGGCAGGGGGCCATTTTCCTGGGCGTTTACCTGGTCTATTTCCTGATTAAGTTTACTGCGCTGTAGCGGGTTCAATACCACTGACGGATATGTTCAACCTCGGCCGTGTCTTGCTTCTCTTCGTCCTGCTCCTCTTTTCGTGCAACAGGCCCAGGGAAGCGGGCTATGATTTTCCGCAGATCGCCGCGAAGGATACGCTCCGGGTGATCACGCTCAACACCTCCACCTCCTATTTTATTTACCGCGACCAGGAGATGGGGTATCACTACGAGATGATTAAAAGTTTTGCCGATGAGCACGGGCTGGAACTGCAGGTTGTTGTGGCCCAAAATGCATCGGCGCTTATTCAGTTGCTTCTCAACAACAGCGGCGACGTGGTTGCTTACAGCGTGCCGGTTGAAAATGCGCTGAAAGACTCGGTGTTGTATTGCGGGTTGTCGGAGGTTTCTCACCAGGTACTGGTGCAGCGGGCCGAACGTGATGATACGGTATTACAGGATGTGACGGAACTGATCGGCAGGGATATCCATGTGCTGCGCGGTTCCAAGTACGAGCAGCGGATGAACAACCTGAACCAGGAACTGGGAGGCGGGTTACGCCTCCGGTATGCGGACCGGGATACGCTGGTGGAGGAAGACCTGATCCGCATGGTATCGGGAGGCGGGATCCGGTACACCGTTGCCGACGAGCATGTGGCGCGTCTCAACCACACCTACTTCCGGAATATCGATGTAAGCCTGAAGGTCAGTTTCGATCAGCGCACCTCGTGGTCAGTCCGGAAAGACACCCCTGTCCTTGCCGATTCGCTGACCGCTTGGTTTGGCAGGGTCAACCGGGCGCCCCATTACCTGCGGCTGACGAAGCGTTATTTCGAGGAAGCCAAGGGTTTCCATGCCGACAACCAATCCACTTTTGTTGCGATGCTCGCTCCGGGGCAGATCTCGCCGTGGGACGCATATTTCAAGCGGTACGGCAAGCAGTACGGCGTGGACTGGCGGTTGTTGGCCTCCGTGTCGTACCACGAATCCACGTTCGACCCCGACGGCCGGTCGTGGGCCGGGGCCGGCGGGCTGATGGGGCTTATGCCTGCCACGGCGGCGGCCCTGGGTATAACCGGCAACGATATCTTCGTGCCCGAAACGAATATCCGTGCGGGAGCCGAATACCTGAAAAGGCTGATCGATACGTTCTCCTCCGTCGAAAACGAGACGGAGCGGGTGAAGATGGCGCTGGCGTCCTACAACGGCGGGATCGGGCACATCGCCGATGCCCGTGCGCTGGCCGAGAAGTACGCTGCCGACAAGAACGTGTGGGACGGGAACGTGGAGCGGTTCATCCAGTTAAAACGACTGGAGCAGTACTATAACGATCCGGTCTGCAAAGCCGGTTATTTTCGCGGCGATGAAACGGTGGATTACGTGCGCGACGTGATCAGCCGCTGGCAGGCGTATAAATCATTATGAGCAACGAAAACATTTCCATACACGGTTTCGACTTCAACCTGATCTGTGAATATTTCACAAACCTCGAACGACAGGGATCGGGAAGTCCCGAAGTAACGCTGAAGGCACTCAGCTTTATTGAACCGCTCGCCGATACTATACTGCCTGCATCGCACCCATCGTTATCCGGCAATTGGCGGAAAGGCCATCTTTGAAGGGAATTCATTATAAAAACTTGATTGACACCGAAGAGGAATGTGTCGAATGGCACGTTTTATATGAACACAACAACCGGAACATCTGGAAAGAGGAAGAGCCATCCGTTGATAAACAGCCTGGACTGGCTTCCGCAGGATCTTCAAAATCCCGTTCCAAGGACAAAGCAGGTTTTTTTAGCGGCCAGCTTACCCTCTTTGCTCAACATCTTTTGAATACCGGTCACATCCGACTGGTCCATTTTTTCATCAACAACGATCAAGGCATTGTCCACAGGGCCGAGGGGTGCCGAACGTCTTAAATTAATCTTTTGTTCCTTAAGAACATCATCGCTGTATTCGTCGACAGCCTCCCATTTCAAAGACACGGTTTCAATGCCGTTCCCCTCCCTTATACGAACACCTGAAAGGAGCGCCATCTCTTCCGTATCGTGCTTCCTCGTTGTGGTACGCACCTGAAATCCGGCCCCTTTTTCGCTTGTCCGGTTGGTTCCGACTTTTGCCGGGGCACCAAAAACCCGCGGTACGGCATAAAAAAGCAACAACGGTTTGCTCTCCCTGAGCTCGTCGAAAGAAACACCTTTTCGGGCAGAGACTTCCTTCAACGCTTCTTCGTAAGCCCGGGGCAGAACCTCCCGTATAAACGTTATGATAAAAGCGGTTGAAGAGGCCTTATCATGCTGCAACGAGATATAAAAAGGGTTGTCGCTGTTTTTTTCCATCGTCTCCACAATCATCTTCTTCAACATCCCGGCCGACCTATCGCTCAAACCCTCCTCTTGGGTTTTGAACCACTCGGAACCGCCGTAATTTGTATACATCATCGCATTGACCGAATTAATTAAAACAAGGATCAGGTTTCGATTGTCAGCCGCCCTGAAATCAATGTCCTTCGGGTCAATACCTTTCTCTTTGCAGTACTTCCACACCTGCTCCCAATAAAAATAGGGATTGGACTGCGCCTGCTGCGCAATTCCTTCAGAATCATTCGCCTGAAGAGAAGTAAATGTTATCGACAAAGGGAACTTTTCCTTCGAAACAGCTCCGCACGACCTGCCGTACACCTCACGCACAGCATCTTTCACCAGCGAAACGTCCCGCATGGGGGTAGCATTTTCGGCTCCCAGGATAAAATCGACCGGCGCCGAACTGTTTCCGTTAATTTTCCGGGAAATTAAATCGCTGAAGGCTGCTATTAAATCTATCCTTTCGTTCACATCGGCAACCTGTATCAAAGCAGTATCCGCATTTTCACTCATCAGGAACAACTGCCCCTTTGCATCCAGATACAGGTAAGCCAGGTAATCCTCTTTCCGCACCTTTCTTACCGAAAGAAAATAATCCACGGCAGCTTTTCGTTCCGAATAGCTTATAAACTGATCTTTCACACTTTCAGGCTGTGAAAACGCCAACAAGGCCACGACAGCCAACGGCACGGCAATCAACACTTTGAGCCGCGCCCATCTAGACGATTCCGTTTTTAACATCATGGCAATCCTGTTTTTAATTTTTGATTGATTAAACCCGTTGACTACGGAAGTGAAGCGCCTTTCGCCAACGGCTTTTTTTACCAGTAACAATTGATACTTTTGAGCTTCAATGCCGGCTTCAATCACCGCATTATCGGCTTCGTATTCATGGATCTCGCGTAAATCGCGGCACAACAGCCAGACCATCGGATTAAACCAGTGGACGGCAAGAAAAAGTTCCGAAAAAAAGACATCGATATTGTGTTTCTGGCGGATATGCATTTTTTCGTGCAGGATAATTTCGTCGGGATTCTCCCGATAATCTTTCTCGGACAATACGATATAACGGAAAAAACTAAACGGAACGATATTCCCGGGACTGATAATCAATTTATAACCCTCCGACTCGATCCTTCGGCTCTTTCCAAGCAGACGGTACAAACTGACAAAAGAGGCCCCAAAACGCAACAACATTATTCCTACGCCCAGCCAATAAATCACAGTCAATGCCATAACCGGTAAGACCGGTCTTCCCCTGTTTTCACCGGTTCTGTCCTGCGAAACGGCAACTTCAGGGTTGACACGCTCAATCCGCTCATCTTCCGGCAATGCGTATCGAGCATCAGTATCTGTAAGGTTTTCCGATAACAGCAACTCCTCAAGCTGAAAAACAGTTTGCCGGAGAGTATGCGATTGACCCAGTTTCAGTTTTACAAAAGGCAGGACTGTGCAGATGATTAATCCCGAAATCAACGTGAAACGCGTGAAACGAAAGAAAGTTTCCCTCATCAACAACAACCGGAAGAATACGGAGAAAGTAATCAGGCAAACGGTTGTCTTAGCCAGGTATATCATATAGTCCTCCATCCTGGAAAGAATTACTTTTTACCTCTTTCAATTTTTTTTATCAACTCTTTCAGTTCACTGATCGACAACCGCTCCTCCTCGATCAATGTAGAGACCGCACGGGTATAAGAGTCATCAAAGTATTGGGAAATCACTTTTTTCAGTGCCTTGCCTTTATACTCATCCTGCGAAACAACGGGAAAATACTGATAAGTATTCCCATACGCCTTATGGCTTGCAAAATTCTTTTCTTCAAGTACCCGGATAACGGTAGAAACGGTATTGTAATGCGGTTTGGGTTCCGGGTAAAACTCCAGGATTTCGC
>JBGZJM010000199.1:0-4176 GCA_041848845.1 Petrimonas sp.
CAAGTATTTCATTACAAGCAATCCGGAACCGTACTTTGCATTGGAGTAGTATCCAGGATATATAGTGGTTTACTTGCTTGATGGGGCGATTCGCAAGTTATTAATTATTTCTCATTTTGGAGAGAAAATGGTAACTTTGCAATAAAAGATTGATTAAAGATCGAAAAAAGATTACGAAGTTTCAATTTCCATTCAATCTATAATTATGGCAAAAAAAAACGCATTAGGAAGAGGGTTAGACGCACTTATTACTTTCAGTGAAGTTGAATCGCAGGGCTCTACCTCCATCAGTGAAGTAGAACTTTCGAAAATGTTCCCTAATCCCGACCAGCCGCGGCGTGTTTTCGACGAGGAATCACTGGAAGAGCTGGCTACATCCATTCGGAAAATCGGGCTTATTCAGCCGGTGACGTTACGCCGTGAAGGCGACGACTCTTACCAGATCATTGCCGGGGAACGCCGTTACAGAGCCTCGTTGATGGCGGGACTGACATCCATTCCGGCATACATAAAAGCCGCGGATGATGATGAATTGATGGAAATGGCGCTAGTGGAAAATATTCAACGCGAAGACCTTAACTCCATCGAAATTGCCCTGGCTTATCAGAACCTTATCGATTCGCTTTCGCTTACTCAGGAACAATTGAGCGAAAGGGTAGGGAAAAAACGGACCACCATCACCAACTACCTGAGGTTGCTGAAACTCCCAGCAGAAGTGCAGATGGGAGTGAAGGACAAGAAAATAGATATGGGACATGCGCGGGCATTGGTTACCATGAACGATCCGGTGGCACAACTCTCCCTCTACAACCTTATCCTGGAAGACGGATTATCGGTCCGGAGCGTGGAGACAATTGTCCGCGAGTATGCCGAGGGAAAGCCGTTGAATGGGAAACCCGATAGAAAAAAGAAGGGTGGAAATCGGGAGAGTCGCCCGGGTAATTCCCTGGCCGATGACTTTGACGCATTGAAGCAACACCTTTCCAACTGTTTCAAGACCGAGGTTCAATTCAACTGCAACAGAAACGGCAAGGGAAAAATCACGATCCCCTTTTCCTCTGCCGAAGAGTTGGAACGAATCATCGGTATGTTCGATACAATGAAGAAGTAACGTTTATGCTGAAATTCCGGAGCATTGTTTGCTTGATATTCTTCAGTGTCGCCTTTCGGTTAACGGCGCAGCAGAACACAGTTCCACAACTCCCCGATTCCATCGCGGTCGTGTCTCTCCCCGACACCGTCACCGGGAAGAAAACGTTCAAACCCGATCCGAAGAAAGCCGTGATATATTCGGCCATTTTGCCGGGATTGGGACAGATATACAACCGGAAGTACTGGAAATTACCCATACTTTACGGCGGGTTTGTGGGGTTTTCATACGCCATAACCTGGAACAACGGCCATTATCAGGACTATTTTGGCGGATATAAAGACATTCTTGACGACGACCCCGACACAAACAGGTGGCACGACTTAGTCCCGTACCAATACAGGAATAATCCTGAATCCATTGATAAGCAGTGGTTTTCCGGTGTCTTGAAAGATCGGAAAAATTATTACCGTTATTACCGGGATTTCAGTATAATTTTAACCGTGGCATGGTATGGCCTGGGAATCGTGGATGCCTATGTGGACGCGCAACTATTTGAATTTGATGTGACTCCCGATCTTTCGATGCGTGTGGAGCCGGTAATTTTTAAAAAAGCAGATTCACATTACCTGGCCGATTCTTACGGATTTAGATGCAGTTTTAGTTTTTAAAATTACAACCGGAAGCTCTGAGCGGGTTTCCCTGAAAAAGAGAGCATGAAAAAGTTTTTTTTGATCCTGTTTTCGTTTGCAACAATGAGTACAACAAATGTTTTTGCACAGGAAAATTCGCAACCCGACAAAGATAATATTCAGGATAACTCCATCGTTGCACCGGAAAGTCTGAACGAACACCTGGCCACGTTACTGCACGAGTGGCAGATCGATTTTTCAAAATCGGACAACATGTGCAGGCAAGGCGCGAATGTGGTCTTTCCCGACAGTGTTTATACCCAATGCCTTTACGATATGCCAACGGAAATGGAATTATCGTATAACCAGGTGGTCAGGCAGTACATCGATATGTACGCCAACCGCCGCCGCGATATGGTAGGATATATGCTAACCATCGGAAAATACTATTTCCCGATGTTTGAAGAAGCACTCGATAAACAGGGCCTGCCCCTGGAATTGAAGTACCTGCCGGTAATTGAGTCGGCGCTGAACCCCGTGGCCGTTTCGCGGGCGGGTGCAACGGGCCTGTGGCAGTTTATGCTGAGGACGGGACAAGGTTACGGACTTCAGGTGAACAGCCTTGTTGATGAGCGCCGTGACCCGCACAAATCGACCGAGGCGGCCGCCCGGTACCTTAAGGATCTTTATACGATTTATGGCGATTGGAACCTGGTCATTGCAGCTTACAACTGTGGGCCGGGCAACGTAAACAAAGCTATCGCCCGTAGCGGTGGCAAGCGTGACTACTGGCAGATCTATTACAACCTGCCGCGTGAAACCCGCGGTTACGTGCCTGCATTTATCGCAGCGAACTACATCATGAATTTCTACGAAAAACACAATATCTGTCCGATAGAATCGTTTCAGGAGATGACCGCGCTCGATACCGTTCACGTGGAGAATCAGGTGCACTTTAACCAGATAGCCGAGGTGCTGGATATCCCTCTGAGCGATATCCGGCGGTGGAATCCCCAATTTAAAAAAGACAGGGTGCCGGGTAACTATCAACGGTATGCACTTGTCCTGCCTACCAATAAGGTGTATGCGTTTCTCGAGAAGAAGGATGAAATAATGAATTTCCGGAGAAACGACTATATCACGCACCGCGAAAATACCGATGGATACCTGGCTTCTTCAGGATCATCCGCTTCCGGAAACAGGGAAAATGTTTATTATCGGGTAAGAAGAGGGGACAACCTTTCGAAGATCGCGTCCAGAAATGGGGTTACTGTCTCGCAGCTTCGTTCGTGGAACAATTTGAGATCTACCCGGATTGCTGCTGGCAAGAGTCTTATTGTTAGAAAAAAGGCTGTCGATTCGCCCGTTGGGGAGGCGGATGAAACTACGTTGGCGCAACAGACCGAAACAGTGAATGAATATTACCGGGTACGCAGCGGCGATAACCTGGGCAGGATCGCTCGGAAGAACAGCGTGACGGTCGCACAGCTGAAATCGTGGAACGGATTGCACTCCGACCGGCTTTCCGTAGGAAAACGGCTGATTGTTAAAAAGAAAACCGTTACCGTTGAAGAACCACAACCTGTCCAACAGACTGCTGAAACGACTGCCCCGGCTCAGGATGGTTCCGGCATTATATCCAATTACCTGAAAGAGCAGCTCGGGGAAAGCACAACCACCGATGAAACGGAATAAGCGCTATTGCGCCACATTCAGGTGATGGAGGCGAGAGGCATCCGCAGCTTCACCAAAGATCCGGTCAGACTGGAGAAGCAGATGGAAAAGCTGCCGTAACAAAAAAACAAGGGCGGGACTTTATGTGCCGCCCTTGCCGATGATGACAGATTCCTCCGTTATGCGTTCAGCGATACCCGTTTGAAGACGGTTACGGTAAGGTCTTTGTCGTTTTGTTTCAGGAATTGCTCGATATTCATCTTGTTGTCCTTGACATATTCTTGTTGCAACAAGGTAGATTCTTTGTAGAACTTCTGCAAGGCACCTTCGGCGATTCTGTCGAGCAGGTTCTCCGGTTTTCCCGCTTCGCGTGCTTTTTCGCGCGCGATCTCCAGTTCCTTTTCTTTGACTTCCGAAGGAATGGTATCGGGCGTAACCGAAATCGGATTCATTGCGGCCACCTGCATTGCCACGTCTTTTGCCACGTCTTCAGCCACTTCCTCCTTGTTGAATCCGACAATGGTCGCCAACTTGTTTCCCATGTGGATATAGGCAACCACCGATGGTGCGGAAATGTGTTCGAAATAGCCCAGTTCCATTTTTTCCCCGGTAGCGCCGATCTTATCCGTAATTAACTGGGAAACGGTTCCGTTGGAGAGTTGGATATTCAGCAAATCCTCCAATGTTTCGGGTTTATGATCGATAGCTGCATCCAGTATCCGTTGAGTCAATGCGATGAATTCTTCGTTTTTAGCGACAAAGTCGGTCTCGCATTGCAAC